>JAPYTC010000112.1 GCA_029941685.1 Planctomycetota bacterium
CGTCAACCGCCAACGCGCATTGTTTGACGAGGCGCTCGACTTAGCGAAGCTTGGCTGTCACATTGATGTTACAGCTTTCCCTGTCGAAGATGACGATGGCGCGATTTCGGCAGCAGATGCTGTACACGAGTATTTTGCTAGTGATTTGCCGGCGCATTTGATTAGTGTTAGCAGCGACGGCGGCGGATGTTTGCCAGTCTTTGACGATCAAGGACAGATGCTTAAGTACGACGTTGGTACTAGTGCATCATTGCTAGAAACTTTAAACGAACTTACGAACTCTGGCATGGCGCTCGAAGATGCGTTGCCAGCTTTTACTTCTAATCCTGCCGAGCATTTAAAACTAGATGGCAAAGGTCGTATCGCAGTTGGTTACGACGCCGATTTGGTTTTACTTGAAGAAGACGGCAGCGTGGTTTCGGTTTTCACCGCGGCCGGGACACACCACAAATACGCAGAATAACATGACTAGAGGATATATCATTCCGATTGGCGGCGCTGAAGAAAAAATTTCTGACCGCGCGATACTTAAAAAGTTTTTAGAAATAAGCGGTGGCGACGAAGCGCGTATTGTAGTTATTCCTACGGCGTCACAGTTGCCCGAGACAGGTCCGTGTTATGTAGAACTTTTTAGCGAATTAGGTGCTGGCCAATCTATTAGTTTGCCATTCGAAGAGCGCAGCGATTGCGAGCGTAAAGATTGGTTAGATATTTTAGAAAACGCAACCGGCGTGTTCATGACCGGTGGCAACCAGTTGCGTTTGTCAACAACCATAGGCGGCACTTCGGTGGCCGAGATGTTGCGCGACCGCAATAACAATCATGGCTTACATGTTGCGGGTACTTCGGCCGGAGCCTCAATTATGTCTGAACACATGATTGCTTACGGCGCCGAGGGCATTGTGCCTCGTTGCGATATGGTTTCCTTAGCGCCAGGCTTTGGCTTAACTAAAGAATGCATTGTTGACCAACACTTTCAACAACGGAATCGACTCGGACGCCTTCTTGCTGCGCTCGCCTTTAATCCGCGCCAAATCGGCATCGGGCTTGATGAAGACACGGCAGCCTTTATTGATTCCAACGATATTCTAGAAGTAGTCGGTAGTGGTGCTATCACGATCGTCGATCCATCAGCCATGGGCTACTCGTCAATGGATAGCGCACGCCCATCCGAGCCAGTTACAGTCATAGGCATTGGTTTGCACATTTTGGCTGACGGCTGTAGTTTTGATATCCCGAACCGTAAGGCATCGCAATACCCGCCCCCTCCGACATCATGAAAATCTTAGACCGCTCTGTTTTTGTTGGCCCATCCGTGCACGCTCATTTTGCAGTTATTCGCCTTACGTTTGACTTAGGCAAGCTAGAAGAATGGCCGAGTGCGAAGATTGGCAAAGAGTTTACCGATGCATTAGTCGCGGCGCTGCCGGGCTTACAGAATCACGGTTGCTCGTATCGCGAAGAGGGAGGTTTTGTTCGGCGCCTGACCGAAGATGACGGCACTTGGTTAGGACACATTTTTGAACACGTGGTAATCGAGTTACAGCAAATAGCGGGTACTGAGGTTACTTTCGGTAAAACGCGCGGCAATGGCGAATACGGTCAATACGATGTGGTGTTCCAGTACAAGCAAAAAGACGTGGGACTCGAGGCAGCGCAAGTGGCGTTGCGTTTGCTGCACCATTTGTTGCCTGCCGAACTTGCGCCTGAAGGTTCGCAAGACAGCGACTATAACTGGAAAGAAGAGCGTGACTCTTATATTCGTTTCGCGCAACGTCGCGCACTCGGCCCATCAACTTTGGCGCTAATCGCAGCTGCCGAGGAGCGTGATATTCCGTGGTCGCGTTTGAACCGTTATAGCTTGGTGCAGTTAGGCCACGGTAAGTACGGAAAAAAGATTCAAGCGACGATTACCTCAGAGACCACTCATCTTGGTGTTGAGTTGGCTTCAGATAAAGAAGAAACCAATAAATTATTGGGTGACTTAGGCCTGCCTGTTGCTAAACAATGTTTGGTCTACACTAAGCGCGAGGCCGTCCGTGGTGCGCAACGAATTGGTTTCCCAGTAGTGGTTAAGCCGTTGAACGCTAACCATGGCCGCGGTGTTTCAATTAACATGCACGATGACGAAAGTGTGGCGCTAGCTTTTGAGAATGCGCAACAACACAGCCGCGCAGTAATCATCGAAAGTTTTTTGTCAGGTTTAGACCACCGCTTGTTGGTGATTGACGGCACTTTAATTGCGGCATCAAAGCGTGTACCGGGTCACGTCATCGGCGACGGCAAATCAACCGTTGAAGAATTGGTTGCTGAAGTGAACAAAGATCCGCGTCGTGGTATCGGTCACTCAAAGGTATTGACCCGACTCGAATTCGATGTGCAAGCTGAGCGTTTGCTCTCACAAGCAGGTTACAACCAAGACACGGTGCTTAAAAAAGATCAGCTGTTTTATTTACGCTCAACCGGTAACCTGTCGACTGGCGGTACTGCAGTTGACGTAACCGATGTCATCCACCCTGACAATCGCAACATGGCTGAGCGTGCAGCGCGTTCGATAGGCTTAGATATTTGCGGCGTCGATTTTTTAACCGAAGACATCACGGTTTCATACAAAGTCGGTGGAGGCGGTATTTGCGAAGTGAATGCGGCGCCTGGTTTCCGAATGCACACTGCGCCAAGTGAAGGCACACCACGTGATGTAGCCGGCCCAGTTATGGATATGCTTTATCCACCGGGCAGTCTCTCGCGAATTCCGATTGCGAGCATTACGGGTACCAACGGCAAGACCACGACGTCACGTATGGCGTCACACATTTTTAAGAATGCGGGCAAGGTTACCGGTCTAACGACCACCGACGGTGTTTACATCGACGGCCACTTAACGGTTAGTGGTGACATGACTGGGCCGGCGTCCGCGGGCATTGTGTTGCGCGACCCCAAGGTTGAGGTTGCAGTGCTAGAAACTGCGCGTGGCGGAATGTTGCGTCGCGGAATCGCTTATCGCCAATGTGACGTTGGTGCGGTACTTAACATCCAATCCGACCACCTAGGCCTGAAGGGCATTGACAGTCTTGAAGACTTAGCAAAAGTAAAGCGCACGGTTGTTGAAATTGCGACAGACACCGCAGTGTTGAATGCCGACGACGTGCATTGTCTAAAGATGGCCGAGCATACTAAGTCCGAGCATCTATGTTACGTGACGATGAATTCAAGCCATCCACTAGTTCGTGATCACATCAAGGCTGGCGGACGCGCGGTTGTTCTCGAGCAGGGCATGGGTGGTCATATGATTACCATTTACGACAAGGGTCAACACATACCGTTGATGTGGTCGCATGTGATTCCGGCGACGATCGATGGGCGCGCGTTGCATAATGTGCAAAACGCGATGTTTGCCGCGGGTATTTGTTTTAGCATGCATGTCGATCTCGAAGAAATTCGTCATGGATTACGTACTTTTGATACGACTTTCTTCCAAGCTCCGGGCCGAATGAATATTTGTGACGATCACAACTTTAAAGTCATCATGGATTACGCTCATAACCCATCTGCGGTTAAGGCAATGACCAATCTCGCGCAGTCACTCGAAACGAAGGCTAGGCGTATTGTGGTAGTTTCCGCTCCTGGCGATCGCCGCGATGAAGACGTTAAAGAAATCGCGAACATCATTGCTGGCAATTTCGACAAATACGTTTGTCGTCGTGATGACAAATTACGTGGACGCGAGTCCGATGAAATCCCGATGCTGCTACGTGAAACTTTGCTCGCCCATGGTGTGGCAAGTGCAGACATCGAAGTCATCCCCGATGAGCAAGCTGCAACTCAAGCTGCTCTCGAAATGGCTGAGCAGGGTGATTTGTTGATGGTTTTTGCTGATGCGATTGCGCGTACCTGGAAACAAATTCAAGACTTTCAGTCAGACGGCAAGGGCGAGCAAAACGAATCCGCTCAGGCTCACACCGTCGATCTTGGTGAGTACATTGACACTTCATTACTCGGCCTAGACGACAATCTTGAAATGGTGCGCGACGACCGTGGTGTGCGATTAGTTTCAAATGAAGAGTCTGACTAATGAAAACCGAGTTACGCTCTAATCGTCGATTAACTGGCCCCAACGTTATTTGGCAGCATCCAGGGCCAATCATCGATATTGCCTTAAACGATAAAGATGCCACAGTGTTCAAAGAAAAGTGGGCGCAACACATTACCGCCTTACTCGAAGGCATGGGTTGGACAGTTGAGCTTGCGAGCCGCCATTTTCCTGGAGGACTGAGCTTGGCTTTCAATGCACCAATGGATCGCCTTTACGTTGCTTGTGAAATGAATGAGTGGGCATACAACGCCGCGCTGGCTGAAATTAACAGCGCTGAACAATTGAATCTAGATGAAGCCATCGAAGCCTTCACTCAAGAAATGCGGCAAGAAGCAAATCCACCGTTGTTGCGCATTCAGTCTGCCGCCGCCAAGCGTGGTCAGCAGTTTTTAACATGCGACGATTACGTTTCTGTTGGCTCTGGCGTCGGCTCACAAATGTGGTCGGTTAAGGATTTGCCCGAAGCTGCCAGCATTGATTGGGACGCCGTCCATCGCGTGCCTACTGCGATGGTGACGGGCACTAATGGCAAAACAACCATCGTGCGTTTATTGCGAGCGATGGTTGTTGCTTCAGGAAAAGTACCTGGTATGTCATCGACTGATTGGTTGATGGTGGGCAACTCAATTCTCGATAAGGGCGATTGGTCAGGACCAGGTGGCGCGCGCACAATTTTGCGTGATAACCGCGTCGAGGTTGCGCTGCTCGAAACTGCACGTGGCGGAATGCTACGCCGCGGCATCGGCGTTCTCGAAAACGAGGCCGATGTTGCGTTAATTAATAACATTGCTCCAGATCACTTAGGTGAGTGGGGCATTCAAGACGTTGACATGTTGGCTGACACTAAATTTGTGTTACGCCATGCCGGCAAAACAATCGTGCTCAACGCCGACGACGAGCATTGCATCAAGCGTGCTGGTTTAGTCACGCGACCCATAGTGTGGTTTAGTCTCGAAGCCGATAACAAAATAATCGCCGAGCATCTCGCAGCGGGCAACCAAGCAATTCGTTTAGATGCAGACGGCATTATTCGTTTTTACAATGCAGGCGATGTTGAATTTGAAATCACAGCTAGCGACATTCCAATGACATTTGGTGGCGCGGCTTTGCACAACGTCGCTAATGCAATGGCAGCAATTGCCGTAGCACGCAAGTTGGATATCGCTGATGAACACATTGCGTCCGCATTGAGTGACTTTCAGTCTGACACTAAAGACAACCCAGGTCGCTTGAACATATTCGAGATAAACGGTGCCAAAGTTATTGTCGATTTCGCGCACAATCCACATGGATTGACCGCGCTGTCTAGCATGGTCACAAAAATGAATGCCAAGCGCCGGCTGATTACCATTGGCCATGCTGGCGATCGGCAAGAATCAGATTTTTACGATGTCGCAATGTGCGCCGTGGATTCTGGTGCTGACCGAATTCTTATCAAAGAGCAAATCAATGACTTGCGCGGGAGGGAGCTTGGTGAAGTCCCAGCCTTCATGAAAAAAACTTTGCTTAATGCCGGAATTAGCGAGGACCGAATCGAAATACATGACTCTGAAATGGCTGCGACCAAGGCTGCTCTCGAGTGGTCAAAGCCGGGTGACATCCTATTATTATTGACATTGTCAGAGCGCAGTGACGTGCTAAGTTATTTAGATAAAATAAGTTAGGTGGTGCGCCCGAGAGGATTCGAACCCCCGACCTATGGTACCGGAAACCATTGCTCTATCCAGCTGAGCTACAGGCGCAATATTTATGGCGATAGGATACCCCTGTTCCATAAAATACTAAGTTATTTTTTTAATTTACAGGAAAAAAATTGTTACTTTAGACTTATCCACCTCTAGCAAGGTAGACTCATCATGAAAATAAGGTCATCGCTAATCGTATCAACCGCAACCGC
>JAPYTC010000113.1 GCA_029941685.1 Planctomycetota bacterium
TTACTTAGGTTTGTGCACTTTGAAAATCGCCGAAGCGTCGAACGGCGAATTGCCTTCGAATAACAACATGGTGGCACTCGATCCGCGTGACAGAGAACCGTAGTCGCTAAGACCGAGGACGGCTGCGGGCACGGTAGTGAGTGACGCCCAAACAGTGGATGCATCGGCGCCATGAGCAATCAAATCTCCGGCGCGGGTAAGCAGCATCATTTGATGTCCGTCAGCACCGCCGCTGGCAATGGCCACTTGCACCCCGCCCTCAATAAGGCGTTGGTAACGGCTGTAGAAGTCACGGCCCTCCGCGTCACCGCCATGATGACTCGGTGTGGCAGCCAAGACTACCGGCACCTTTGCAAGGCGCAACTCGTCGGTCAGCAAATCTGCTTCGAAGCCGCCAAGAATCACCATGTCGAGCGCAAACTGGTCTTGAATTTTCAGCACTATCTTAAGGTCAGCCAAACGTTCGACCTGAACGCGGACTTTGTATTTGCCGTCGATAGCTGCTAACAATAGTTCGCGGTTGCCATCAACTTCAGGCGCGGACGGACTTTTAGGCCGTTTAGGTGGTTTAGGCGCATCTTTTTCATCTTTTTCGTCGGCGTCTTCTTTTTCTGGTGCGTCAGGACCGTGCTCGTCGATAAATTTCTGTAACTTCTCTTGGTACTTCTCGAGCTTCTCAGGAAACTCTTCGGTTTTTTCGTCGAAATCATCGAAGCTATCGCGCCAATCTTGAGCTTCGACAAAGGCGTCGTACAACTCTTCGGCATTGTAAGTTGCGCTAAACAAGTCACCTGATGACAAACCGACTGCGAAATCAAGCATCGGTGTTGCGACCACTAGAGGTAGATCTAACTTAGTGAACTCTGCTGGACTGCCTACGCCGAGGCGCAACTGAGACCATCCTGGTGACAAGTAGACTGCCGCCACCCCCGCTTCGCGCGCTGCAATCACTTGCGAATATAGCTGAGAATCTCCCATTTCTACCTGAATAGGAAGCGAGTCGCGCACATCACGCTGGGCTGATGAGCCGCGTTCGCCGGCGTAGCCCTGCGGCGCGAATGATGTCCAGGCATCGACAATACCAGGCGCTATCGAACCTTTTACTTTTATCAGCGCATCTTTGCCTGACTTTACTCCTAGCAAGTTAGTCGATTCACGGCGCTGATCGCTAGTGGATATCCAGGCAATGCGACCCGAGCTGATTTTAATGAACGCTGGGGAAATCTTCTTTTCAGGGCTTATCCACGCTGATTCGGCCTGAATCACGTAGCTTTTACTATATCCCGTCGGAGAAGATTCGGCGCGCTGCGGTGCGCTGAGCGCCGCGGCGATGAGGATGATTGATGCGGATGTTATCAAGAGGAGCTTCCTAAGAACGCTGATTTAATGAGCATACGCACGACTTAGATTAAGTTCAGCTTTTTTTAGTCGATAATCGCAACTTCTTGCCTCACCACAACCGGCACATATCCGACTTCGTAGCCTGGTGGCGGCTCAACAATCAAGCCAGCGTCCAAGGTCACCAACTCACCCGATGTCGGTGGTGCCATATAATCACGAGTTATCGGCCAAAAGCGATGAATCTTCTCAACCAATGCCTGCAACTCAAGCTTCTTTTGCTCACTAAAGTTGTATTGTTGAAACGACGGCTGATCGACAAAACGAAACCAAACATAACTAACCTGTGAGCCATCACCAAGTACTACCGTATAAACTTTTTCAGCAGATTGCGGACGAGACCACGCCCCACTGATGGGTGAAGTAAAGGCCTCGCCCGGCTGAGCGTTTGCGAACTCGGCTTGCACTAAGCCTGTCGATGGAGGAACGTCATTAACGGCAACTGCGACGCGCTTCCCGTCTTGGTGTTTGTAATACTGTGGAAACTGTCCACGTGGTGCGCAACCCGACTCTTTCCAAACCAAGCCCCAAGTGTTGTTAGCGAAAACCTTAGTATCAAAAGTACTCGCAACTCCAACCAGTGGTACGCCGTCTTGCGAAAATCTTGGTGTAGCAGTACTTAGCTTGGCGACGAATGCACCGCGCATATCGAAGCTGCCACTCGGAGCGACACCACCATTGCGCCATGCAATAAATTCATCATAGAGTGCCTGTTTTGAATAGTAAGTTACATCTTGCACTAGGACCGCGCGTCCTGAGTCGTCTACTGGAAAATTCAGTTTGGGTATTTTTGAATATACGACACCATTGCTATCCTGGGCGACGAGTTGAGGCACGGTGTTGATTTCCATTGCACCACCACCCATTAATCCTAGCCGAGAATCGAGTCCGCGCTTGTGCAAAAACGGTTCGTCGAAAACATCGGCGATTTTACTCCAGGTTTCAGGAATATAATAGGCGATCGGTCCTTTAAAGTTGGCGGTGCTTATAAAACAAGTCCAGGCGTGATCCCCTGTGGGAGCTTTGCCATCGATGCTTGGCACCGGAGAAGTAAATGGCAAGGCCATGTAGGTGTAACCAAAGAATTTACCTTGTGGCTTGCCAGCGAAAGGCAAAGCATCAGGCGGAATCAACAAGCGATTGCTCAACTGCGCGATTCCGAGACGGTTATCGGGCAAAGCTTGAGTGTCATAGAAAAACGACCATCCAGGTGAACCGACTTCGTAGTCGTAACACTGTGGCGTTGCATTCATACTGAACTTCGGTGGCCCGTAGCGAAAACGGTTGCCGCGCCAATAGCCGAGACCTCCTTCTACTGTTTGGAATACGCTGCTGTAAGTTGGGCCGCGTTCACTCCATGTTCGCGCCAAAGTACCTTCGGGAGCAAGTGGATAATCTTTGTTGTCGCGATTGTCAGGTGATATCCAGCCACTGGCCAAGCCGATTTGAAAATCTTTGAGCGGCTGATCAATTAGCGACCAAGCGGCTGAGTAAAAGCCCATTCCCATACCGTAAGTGCTTTCTTCTTCGGGCCGTGAAGCGGAATAGCCGATGTAGCCGTGCAAACCACGCAGCTGCTGCTGCGGGACCGTGACTGCCGACTGTTGGGCAGCGAAAATGGATACGAGTAAGGCTAAAATCATCGCTGCGATTATGTCAGCTTTTTGCATTAGGTGCAACTATCGCATTAATTAGCGCGATACAATAAAGCCATGAGTCCTGCTCCTCTAGAGACCGCAATTCACCCCACGGCCGTTGTTATGCCCGGTGCCACTATCGGCGACGGCTGCGAGATTGGTCCGTACTGTGTGATCGAGCCGTCGGCCACTATTGGTAACGGCTGCAAGATTGGTCCGCATGTGCACATTCTCGGACACACCACTATCGGCAACGATTGCGTAATCCGTAGTGGCGCAGTTATCGGTGGCGAACCTCAAGACGACGATTACCATGGTGAACCAACTAGGATTATCATTGGTGACCATTGTCAATTTCATGAGCACATCACTATTCATCGCGCAACCGGCGAAGGCGAAACAGTAATCGGAAACAACGTACGCATGATGGCCGGCAGTCATGTCGGGCACAATGCGCACGTCGGCGATTTTGCTGTTTTAGTAAACAACTCTGCAGTCGGCGGTCACGCACATATCGGCGAACGGGTGATCTTATCTGGCCAAGCTGCCGTCCACCAATTTTGCAAAGTTGGACGACTCGCCATGGTCGCCGGTGCGTGCATGGTTACTCGTGATGTGCCCCCCTTTTCAATTGTTACTGGCGCGCATCCTTTACGTTGGCGCGGTACTAATAAAATTGGTTTGCAGCGCAACGGCTTTGACAGTGACGAACGCGATGCAGTTCGCGCGGCATTGCAGTCTTTATTTGCTAAAGGTGTAAATCGCGAAACTGTGGCTGAGCAATTAGCTGCAAGTACTTATGATTCGATTATTGAGATTGCACAGTTCGTCCGCGACTCTACACGTGGGCTTCCAACAAATAAATAGGCATGACTGATTCTACTCCTAAAACTATTGACACTTTACTTACTGAGACTCGGCAGTTCGCGCCTAGCTCTGAGTTTAGCGCGCAGGCAAATATCAATTCACAAGATATTGTTGATGCCGCCCATACCGACTGGCAAGATTGGTGGGCATCGTGGGCTGCAAAGCTCACCTGGGATAAGAAGTGGGACCGCGTTCTCGAGTGGGACTCGCCATTCGCCAAGTGGTTTGATGGCGGCAAACTTAATGCGAGCGTTCAATGCTTAGATCGACATGTTGAGGCTGGCTTGGGCGATCGTGTTGCTTATTTCTGGGAAGGCGAGCCGGGTGATACGCGCGAGTTGACCTATCAAGACATGCTTGACGGTGTTTGCAAAACTGCGAACGGTTTACGGGAGTTAGGTATTGAAAAAGGCGATCGCGTAACTTTATATATGCCGATGGTTCCAGAATTGGCAATGGCAGTATTGGCGTGTTCACGCATTGGCGCCATATTCTCGGTGGTATTCGCTGGTTTCAGCGCGACCTCGCTCAAAGATAGAATCCACGACCAACAAGCAAAGCTCGTTATTTGCGCTGATGCAACGTGGCGTCGCGGCAGCATCCTTGATTTAAAAACGGTGGTTAACGAGGCAGTCGAGCAGTGTCCATCTATCGAAAACGTATTGGTTTACACGCGCGGTGGCGACTGCGTGAGTGCAGCGTCAGACATCAACCGTGATGTGGCGTGGGCAGATTTAATCGACAAGCAAAGTGATGTTTGCGCACCCGAATCAATGGATGCCGAAGATGTACTGTTCATCCTTTACACTTCAGGCACCACTGGTCAGCCTAAAGGAATCGTCCATACAACGGGAGGTTACTTAACCGGTGCTTACACGACGACGCAATTAGTCTTCGACTTAAAACCGGAATCAGATGTTTATTGGTGCACCGCCGACATCGGTTGGATTACTGGTCACAGCTACATCGTGTTCGGCCCAATGGCAAACGGCGCAACGCAAGTGATGTATGAGGGTGCGCCGAATCATCCTGGCCTCGATCGTTTTTGGGAATTAGTCGACAAATATCAAGTCAGTATTTTCTACACTGCGCCAACTGCAATTCGAGCATTTATGAAATGGGGAGATAAACACCCAGCGGCGCATGATTTATCTTCGCTACGTTTACTCGGCACGGTCGGCGAACCGATTAATCCCGAAGCCTGGATCTGGTATTCAAAACACATCGGTAACGAAATTTGCCCGATCGTAGATACGTGGTGGCAGACCGAAACAGGTGGCATCATGATTACTCCGCTACCCGGAATCACTCACACCGTACCGGGTTCAGCGACCAAAGCCTTCCCCGGCATTGAAGCCGTCATCGTCGATGACGACGGCAACGAAATCGAAGGTGCCGGCGCTGGCTACTTGGCGCTCACTCATCCGTGGCCATCCATGCTGCGCGGAATTTGGGGCGACAATGAACGCTACAAAGATACTTACTGGTCACGCTTCCCCGGCAAATACTTCGCGGGCGATGGTGTCAAGCGTGATGAAGATGGCAACCTTTGGGTTTTAGGACGCGTCGATGACGTAATGAATGTCTCCGGTCACCGCCTGTCAACGATGGAAATCGAATCTTCATTAGTGGCGCACCCCAGTGTTGCTGAAGCCGCAGTAATCGGCATGTCGCACGATCTAAAAGGTCAAGCTCCTGTCGGTTTCGTAATCCTACTCGGCGACCAACAGCCGTCCGATGAACTAGCGCAAGAGCTACGCGCATTCGTCGCAACCGAGATCGGCGCCCTAGCCAGACCCGAAGCAATCTACTTCACGCCCGAGCTGCCCAAGACTCGCAGTGGAAAAATAATGCGCCGTTTACTTCGAGACGTAGCCGAAGGCAAGGAGATTGGAGATTTAACTACGCTTGCTGATTCTTCAGTTCTTGAGGCTTTGACCGCTGAATATAATCAGCGGAATGCTTAGTTATTGTTATTAATGGCAAGTGTGTTGTTTCAAGCAATGTCCCACAC
>JAPYTC010000114.1 GCA_029941685.1 Planctomycetota bacterium
CTTTTAGATTTCACTCGAGGTAAAAACGGCATAATGCTCGTCGCCTTCATCGTCGGCACTCTCGGCATAGGCCTTGGCTACCCTGGGCAACCGCATGTCGTCAATCGTTTTATGGCCTTGCGCTCCGACGACGATGTGAAAACAGGCGCCACCATCAGTATGTGGTGGGGTGCCATCATTTACGCCGGCATGTTAATAGCAGGCTGGTGTGGACGCGTGCTAGTCGATTCAATCGCAGATAACGAAACGGTGTTATTGCGTTTAACCACCGATTTGTTTCCGCCAGTAGTTTCAGGTGTAATCATCGCAGCAGTGTTGTCGGCGATAATGTCAACGGCAGATAGTCAGTTACTAGTTTGCGCATCGACTGTTTCACACGACATGCCAAAAGTGAAGCGCAACAACATCGCTCTCGATCGATTGGCAATTTTTGTAATTAGCGTTGTTGCAATCACTGCCGCCTTATTCATCGACGAAACCATCTTCAGTACAGTACTCTTCGCTTGGAGCGCACTCGGCGCGGCATTTGGGCCATTACTGTTATGCAGATTGTTGCGCGGACCAGTTTCCGGCACCGCCAGCCTACTCTCAATTTGGTTGGGTTTCAGCGTTACCCTAGTCTGGTATTTCACACCTGAATTGAAATCATTGGTTTACGAGTTGGTCCCCGCTTTTACAATTTCTTTAATTCCCGCATGGTGGGGTAGTCGTGAACATTAAAGACGCATTCACCGCATTGGCCTTGGGTGACGCATTAGGGGTCACATCAGAATTTGCTACGCTCGAAGAAGTGAAGTTTACTTATAAAATGAACCAATCATCAGGTTGGCCATTTAAATGTATCGGTGGCGGGCCATTCGGATTTCGCGCTTATCACCCAAGCGACGATACCGAAATGGCAGCGGCGATTGTCAATTCCTGGAAGCAACATTATGGGTTTTTTGATGGCGAGCAAATAGCCGCCAACTTCATAAGCTGGATGGACTCCGGTCCGCGTGATATAGGCATGACCACGCGTGAGGCGTTAACAGCTATCAGTAAGGGTGCTGATTGGTGGGAAGGCGGCCGCGCAATATGGGAGAAAAACCCTCACGCCTGGAGTAATGGCTCGTTAATGCGCAATGCTGTAGTCAGTGGCATGGGCGACAGCATCGTCGAAATTTTCGACCACACTTTGCAGCACGGCATGATTACGCACTGGGCACCACTGCCGGCGATTTGTTGCGCGGCGCAGAGTTGGTTACTAAACAACCCAGAGGTGGTCGACGAAGAAGATTGGCGTGAGCATTTTCGCGACGACTGGAGGTTTTGGATGGCCGCAACTGAGGACCCATTGTCACGAGGCTGGCTTGGGCTTACCATTAAAGACCAAGAAGAGGCATGGCAAATATTTAATGACGCTGATTTTGACATGCACAGTTTCCGTCCTTTTGGCGAAATTGAGCACATTGGATTTTGTTTGACCACTTTGCAAATTGGGGTATGGGCGATGCAGTGGGCGATGTCTGATAAGCCTTATCCCGTTGAGTATTTACCCGAAGGGTTTCCGCCCGAACCGTTTCAGCGCACGGGCAAAGATGTGATTGGTTGGGTGGTGATGATTGGTCGTGATGCGGACACTTATGGTGCGACTGCAGGGCCGATGGTTTCGGTATGGGGTGTTGATGAAGAAGAGGTCCGATTCTTGCAAGGCCTAGATTTAATTTATGAAGGCAACCCAATCATTGAACGCAATGGATGTTACAAACAAATCAGCGAAGATTGGCTTGGATTAGCAATGCTCGAATACAACGTAGTGTCTAAGGAGGATAATTTCTCAGGGGTGTTTAAAGTAATAACTGATGCGCATACTATTATCTTTTACGAACACTTCGCCTGGGAAGGCCCGCATACATTGAACTTCG
Source organism: Planctomycetota bacterium (assembly GCA_029941685.1). Lineage (GTDB taxonomy): Bacteria > Planctomycetota > UBA1135 > UBA1135 > UBA1135 > JAPKEZ01. The sequence continues at coordinate 1,905 of JAPYTC010000114.1, forward strand.
CGCCAATTCCATCTGCAGTATTGCGTGATCCGTCTGATGAAGAAATAGCCGAGGCCACGCTTCGCGCTATCAAAAGACGCCAAGAACTTAATTTCGTGTGTAATTACTGTGATGACTTATGTCATCCATGGCAGTCAAACGATGGTGTCACTTGCCATGGTTGTACCAGCCGTTACCAGGGCGTTGTGTATTAGCGATACCATTTGTGGGCGCTAAGTTGTCAAACTCTCTTGCGCGGCTTTAAGTCTTTTAATGGATAAGTTTCAGCCACCCACCCACGCCAGGCGTCCTCGACTTGCATGATGTTCATCTCTAAGTGCTTTTTGAACAACACCCGCGATTCAACCCCATTTTTATAACCGAGCAACATCGGCTTTAATGCTTCAGGATGATTCGCCACCATGTAGTCAAATAACGACCATGCCAGCGCATGCTGCTCTTCTTCTAAAACACCCGAGGTTAGCTGTGTGAGCCTCGGCAAAATATAATCTTTGTTTTTGCGCAGATGCTTTTTCATCGCCACGCGCCACTTGCCGTTTTCGTAATGGAGGCCAGAGTTTGCCTCTTCAACGCAGTAGGTTGCCACGCGCGCAAATAATTTGTCTTCGTACCAATGCGCGGCGCCGATGTCGAACCATCCAGCTTTCTTGTTGCCGATCCATCCGACTTGATGCACCGACGACAACATCAAGTGAATCGAGACATGCACCGCGTTGCGCACTACTTCGAGGGCATCATTGCCTAAACCGTAGCCGTTGCTAAAACTTGACACCGCTGGATTCACTCCGTAAAACTTCAAGTCGGCTCCTCCATTCGAACCAAGGATTTCAATGCAAACCTCTTGATGATCTTTTGCGTCAGTAAAGTACCACAAGCGCGCGCGATTTGAATAACTATAAGGCTGTGCTTGAAAGTGCTCATCAAACAAAGTCGCGGACGCCTCGCATTCGGTGGCCATTGCGTGGATCAGTTGATGGGTGTTCATGTTCTTGCTGCCGTTTTTCATTTTCTCGGCAGTAACGCAAATATCAAAATGCTTGCTTATTATCCGCGGCAGCTCGCGTTCGAAGAGTGTCGCTGGCTGAGTAGTGGAATTCCTAAAACGCTCTTGTTTGCCTAATTCGCGTTGGCGCTTGATATACAGCGGGCCACTTTCGCATTTATTGCAGTCGGCAAGCAAAGTGCCTAGACAGTCTTCACATTGCGTTGCTAGCCAACAATAATCGACACCTTGCTCGGCTTCAAATAACTTGCCGTGATTGTCACAATCTTCGGCGCCCATAAAACCACACTCTTTACAACCAACCGAAATATCGATTTCGGGCTTGGCATCATCTTCGTCGAGTTGCGGACAACTAAGTAGCGCAATGGCGGCTAAAAATATCATTGACTCATCTTACAGCAACCGACAAGTTATCATGGCGGGGATGCCATCCGTATTCCCACCGTTTCTTAAAACGTCGATTCCTAAGTCAGAGTTCGCGGTTTATCGCGCTTTGAGTAATAATTTGTCTGATGAGTGGCTAGTGATTTATTCTCCGCGCTGGACGAAAGTAAATAAAGACGGACGTATTTATTCGGGCGAGGCTGATTTTTTGGTTTACCACCCAGCGCATGGCATGTTGTTGATTGAGGTCAAGGGCGGCGGTATTAAGTATTTGCCAGAAACTAACGAGTGGTTCACCACCAACGCCAGCGGTGATTCGTATTCGATAAAAGATCCATTTGAGCAGGCGAGTGGCAATTTGCGTTCGGTGGTCAAGATATTATGCGATCAGCAAGAGTTGTCATCGTTGCCGGTTACTTACGGTCACGCGATTATGTTTACGAGTATGCGCGATTTAGGTGACTTTAGTCATCCGCAAAACCAAGGCGGCATTGTGGCGACGGCTACTGAGCTGCCATTCATCGAAGACTGGATTGTCGCGGTGCTCGAAGGTTGGAAAGGTCGTGAACACGATTGTGACCTGTCGGCGGCACAGTTTGGTGAGTTGCTTCAGCACACCTTTGTGCCGGCGCTCGATATCCCGCCGCAACTCGGCGCAGATATTGCAACAGAACGGCTGACCTTTCAAGAATTATCCGGCGAGCAGTTTGATTTGTTAGATGGGTTACACGCAGTGCCCAATGTCGCGGTGCGCGGTGGTGCGGGTACCGGCAAAACCATCCTCGCGATGAAGAAGGCGCTAAACCTCGCATTAAGTGGCGTGCCGACGCTTTTAACTTGTTACAACAAAGCACTTGCCAAGTGGATGAAAGCGCGGCTCGAGTCGATGCTTGAGCGCAATAATCAATTGTGGTTAATGAAGTCGGGCATGCTCACGGTTAGTAATTTGCACAACTACGCGTTGTCCAAACTCGACATCGATACGCAGCGCATTGATTGGGATACTATCCCGAAATTGCTGAAGAGTGAAATGGCTGACACACCAGAAGATTTTATTCGTGCGCTTATCATTGATGAAGGGCAAGATTTCGGTGCCGACTGGTGGGATGTTATTCGCGATTTGCAATTACCTGACGACCCGATTTTGTGGATTTTCCATGACCCGAACCAGTCCATTTATCAAAGCGAAGATGAAGTCGCTAAAGTGCCGGGCATGGTGCCGTTTGAGTTAACGCGTAACTACCGCAACACTAAATCAATTCATAATGAATTGATGCCGCTATTCGAGGGCAAGGCCTTAACAGCAATCGGACCAAGTGGGCGTACACCTGAGCGTATTCAACTTAAGCCGGGACAGTCATCGTTAGAGGTGGTGTGTGAGCTAATTGAGCGTTTGGTAGATACTGAAAAAGTGCCTGCTCACGAGATTGCGATCTTGACTCCAACGCGCAAGCATTCGGAATTATTTGTAAAACAGATTGCCGGGATTGAAACTCAAAAGTCGGGTGAGGTAGAATTAGATAAGATAATTGTCGAAACGATTTTTAGTTTTAAAGGACAAGAGCGTCCGGTGATTATTTTGTGTGAGATGCACAAGCAAGAATACGCTGATACGCGGCGCTTGCGTTACACGGCGATTAGTCGTGCATCGCATCATTTAATCGAAGTCATCGAATAGTAAATAAAATGTCAAACGAAAAACAATTAGTTGCCGACATTGCGCAACAGTTACAAACACTTGCTGGCGTAGCCCCGTCAGTGTTTGCGGTTTTAGGCTCGGGATGGAAAGAACAAGCCGAATCGTTAATCAGCGTCGAACAACGCATTAACCTCGCAGACATCAACCATTGGTTAATGCCCGCAGTGGCAGGGCACGGCGCCGAGCTAGTCGTCGGACAACTTATTGATTCTGATAAACGCGTGGCGTTCATCACTGGCCGCGTACACGCCTATGAAGGTTACAGCGGCGCTGAATTAGTACGCGGAGTACGCGCGATGATTGAATGGGGAGCGAACAATGTACTGCTGCTCAACGCCGCCGGCTCATTAAGCGAAGACATGCCGCCCGGCACTTTGATGCCGTTAACCGATCACATTAACTACTCGCTACCCAACCCTTTAGCCGGCGGCGACTTCGTCGATTTAGTGGACATGTACCATCCCGAGTGGCGCGCGGCCTTACTCGAAAAATGCCCCGAACTTACAGCGGGCATATACGCCGCCTGCATCGGGCCGTCCTACGAAACACCAGCCGAAGTGGCGATGTTACAAAAGATGGGCGCTAACGCGGTGGGCATGAGCACTATTCCCGAAGCGATTGCTGCACATGCGATGGGCGCGCGGGTGATGGCGATATCGATGATGACTAACCTTGCAGCGGGTATTGGCGGCAGTCGTCCGAATCATCAAGAGGTGCTTGATACGGCGCGTAATCATGCGCAAAAGGCTACACATACGTTGCAATTAGCCTTAAACCTTGCATTGAATTAAAGCTATTCTAGAATATTGGCATGACTGTTCTAGTAAACCAATCTGCACCTGATTTTTCAGCGACTGCAATCATGGAAGACGGCTCAACCAAAACTGTTTCTTTGTCAGATTACAAAGGT
>JAPYTC010000115.1 GCA_029941685.1 Planctomycetota bacterium
GAGGTAGACATTCCTCTAACAGAAGAGACGAAAAAATAACATGACAGTGTGGCTTGCACTGCTAGGTGGATTCTCAGTATTGGTTATTGAAATCCTCGGCGTACATATATTATCGCCATGGTTCGGCAGCTCGACCATCATCTGGAGTCAGCAGATTGCGATTATCCTGTTGGCAATGGCATTAGGCGCATGGTTCGGCGGAAACATCGCACGCAGTAAAAGCGACTTGCGTTTGAAACTTTCATGGGCTCTCGGAATCGCCGCTTGCTTCTTGATTCTTTTGGCCTTCGGTGTCGACTACTTCGCTTCGAAAATACTGCCCTCTAGCTTAAGCCTCGACCAAGTAGCGGGCTTGTTTCAAATGGGCAGCTTCGCTTCGGCGGTCATCTTCTTTGCTCCGCCTGTTTTCTTCCTGTCATGGGTGACACCAATTCTTGTCGAAATCCGTGTCAAAGAGGGCAGTAATGCCGGTCAAGCATCAGGACGGCTAGGCGCCATTGCTACAGCAGGTTCTTTACTCGGAATATACTTTTCTACATTTGTTGCGATCCCCACCCTTGGCGTACGCGCCAGTATTGTTGTTGTTGCGATTCTGTTGGCCTTGTCGTCGTTGTTACTCAGCAGACGATGGTCCTGGGCCTTGGCCTTGCCGCTGTTGCTGACTCCACTATTGCAACAAAGTCCTGCGTTATATGCCAACATGCCCGAGGGGGCAACTTTAGTCGAGTCCGTGCATACGCCTTATCAAAAATTGCGAGTAATCGAATTTGACAACGACAACACCGCCGAACGTTGGCTGCAAATGAACGAGGGTTTAGACTCTTATCAATCTCTCTGGCAACAATCTGACGGCGATTCTATAGTTTGGCCAGGAGGATACTATGATTTGTTCGCATTGCTGCCGCTCTATTTCCAGTATCAACGCAATCAAAATCCATCACAGCACAACTATTGCGTACTAGGGTTTGGTGCCGGGTCAGCTGTACTGCCCATTGCTACGGCCGAAGGCGATAACGACTGGCATGTTGTCGGAATTGAGCTTGACCCCATGGTGACCCAGCTAGCAGAGCAGCATATGCCGTTGTCGCCTTCTTTAACCAACCATGTCGATGTTTACTCGGCTGTCGACGCACGGGCCGCACTACGCTTCTGTGACGACCAACAAGACGCCGTCATTATTGATGCGTATTCTCGTCAATTTGAAGTGCCCTTGCATATGGCTACCAGCGAATTTTTCTCAGAGGTTCGTACCAAGCTGAGTCACGGTGGGGTGATGTGTTTTAACCTGGGCACCACTGCAACAAAGCTCAATGACAATGTCTTGGCAGCTGTAACCGCGGGCATCCTCGATAATTTCAACGCGGATCACGTGCGTTTGCAACATGTGGCACGCTCGCGCAATTGGGTTATTTTCGCCCGCAAGAATATGCCACTTCCGAGTTTAAGTTCAATGGAACATTTGATGCCAAGTGGATGGCCAATTGAAATTGGAACAGCGTGTCTGCCTAGCGAATGTATTGAAGGCAGCCTGCTCGAAGAAATGGATACCGTGCCACTTTATGACAACCTAAACGCGTTAACAGCAAACCAGTTTTTTGAGTGGGTGCGCGACTAATGAAGTCATTCCTACTTTTAGTATTGTTTTTGTCATCATCACTGGCAGCTCAATCTAACTCTTCACCATCGCCCAATGATGCGAAGTCATTGCTGCAATACTACGCTGCGACCAGCGACTCTGTAGCGAGTCAGGCGCGTGTTTATTACGCTGCCGGAGCTGCCATGCAGATTGAGTCGGTGTTGGCTGCTAAGAAGCCACTTTCATCCGAAGCTCAACGCTATTCGCTTCTCGCAGCGTGCTGGAATCGCAGTTTGCATCGTACCGCTTTGAACGACTCGGCGCTATGGTTGGCGGCCAATTCAGATGACTCACAATCAGCGGCTTATGCTAATGTTGTGGGCATCCATGAATTTTTAGACGAAAAGGTTCGACAAGAGGGTAGCATTGCTAGAGCCACTAAAACATTCGCCATTAGCTTGGCAGGATTTGTTTTAGCCTTCGTACTTATTTTTAGACGCTATGTTCAAACGTAAAAAGAATAAGTCCAAACCAGACCGGCTATTAGTTTATACGGCATCGCGGAAGTCTCAAAAACGTGAGCTACCACAGGGCACTTTAAACGATGTGCTTGACCAGGTATTTGCTCGCCATCCACAATCGGCGCAGAGCCTCTGGACGATCAGTGCTTTGCTGACCACCAACTTGTTAAAAGATATTGTCTTTAGCGATTTCGATGGCGTAAAGAATATTTATTTGCGTCCCGCACCGCAGCATGATTATGCGCTCGAGATTCAGGTAGACATCGTTGCTGGCACCGCGGGGGAGTTTGCCGATGCTGCATATCAAGAGTTGGTCGGCGGCGAGAATATCAACGTCGAGCCGGTTGATAAGGCCGAGCCCATCCAACCGATTGCAGTGCCGTCACCACCCGATGACATCATCGACGACAATGTTGAAGTCAAAACAACCGACAATGTCGAAGTGGAATTTGTCCCTCCGCCAACTCGGCAGCAGTCGCAAGGACGTAAATGGCAACAACGTGACGATGACATTTTCGGTTTGGCTGGTGAAGCTCATCCCGACGACAAACTCGACCATGGTTTAGAGCTAGGACCCGAAGATTTGCCGTGGCTCAATCCAGGTGATACTTTGATTTCTCCGCGCCGCGGTCCTTGTCGTGTCAAGAAAGTCGACGACGAACAACGTCAATTACTGGTTCATGACGAAAGCAAGAACATGCTGATGATCAGCTTCGACGAATTACTTGCCGAGTTTGAATTCGACGACGAGTAATAAATCATTCGGTCCAATAAAAAGAGGGTGCTCATTACAGTGAATGAGCACCCTTGTTGGATTGTAGAGCCTTATAGAATGTCTAGAATACCCGTACCCGTTGCTTGGTCAATCAATGTTGATACAGCAGCGCGATAGTTGAGGTTTTCGCCAAAGGCCGAGTTCCATGGCATGGTATCTTTATCAGCGACCATCCCCAAAGAAACCGCAGCGAATGCACGACCGAGGTCGGCGAGCTTTGGATTGTTTAGAGTTTCGATTAATGGTTGTACACATGACTTGTCACCAATAAACCCGAGAGCAGTAGCCACCGCAGACAGTACCGCGATACGTGGTGAACGTCCCTTTTCAGGTGTTAGGTATTCAAGCAAACGAGTAACAGCATTGCGATCCTTCATCAGGCCAAGGCCGATAGAAGACTGCTTGAGCAAATCCGGATCACGTTTTGAATCGTCTACGATTTCACCAAGGTAGCCCATGTGTTCGCGAGCATTCAGTAATCCGAGAGAGATAGCCGTGTATCCACGGAATTCTGAGTCGCGTACGTCGCCTAAAGCTTCACGAAGTTGCCCCTTAGCGCTTTCGTTTTTCATCAGACCCAGGGCGATGGCGTAAGCTGCCTTGCGGCCAGGAGCAGAGACTTTCTTGAACTTGTCAAGTGTTGCTTCGTGGATAGCAGGAGAAACTGTTTCGCCTTGATCACTTAGCATAAAACACATAACACCTAACGCCAAGCCACACCATGGCTCGTAGAGGGTGCTCGACTTCTTCATTTTTTGCAATAAAAACTTAGTTACATGCTCGCGCCATTGCTTGTCAGCAGCACCAAGGTAAGCCATTGAGATGGCGGTGTAATGCTTGAGTTGTTGGTCGCGACCCTTCACCGACATTTCATCAAGAATCTTGAAAATATCTTCGTTACGTGGGTCATCTGCGGTAGCCAACATACCAATTGCCTGTACGGCAGACTGGCGAATAGGCGTTTTGCGCTTAGGCTTGTTCTTAAGAATTGAAATCAGTTGATTGATTATTTTATCACGAGTCACGTCACCTGCGGGTACGGTGCGCAATAGCTTTGCCATCGTGTTAGGTACGTGAGCCAAAACCAATGTGTCGCGCGAATCGTCTTCTAAGAAATCAGAAAGCTTAAGAACTATATCTGCAGGCTCTGACAATTCAAGAATTCCAAGAGAAATTACACATGCAACACGAATGTCTTTAACAGCAGACTTGTCAATAATCAATAATTCGTAAAGCACGTTGGCGATAGAGTTTTTGATTTCGTCTGAGCTAGAAGACTGTCCGATTAGCCCAAGTCCGTAAGCAGCGAAAGTACGGTTACGTAAAGAAACCTCAGAGCCACCGGTTAGTTTTTGACCTGCACGTGTGTCCAAAAGCAAATCCATTAAGTCGGGGATTGCGCCCTCGTCTTTCATGATGCCGTATGACAATGCCGCTGTTTCAGATACTTCTTGAATAGACGCCTTTAGATTAGTGGCGTAAACTTGACGTGCATCGTCTGGTCGCATACCAATTTTTGCGAGCGAAATCATTACACCCGTGGCGATGTCGCTATCATCTTCGGTCTCGACGATGTCGAAGAGGGCAGGGACGATGATGTTTTGAATCTGCGAACGCGTTGGAGCCAAAGTATTGGCAGCCTGTGCGCCGGCACCAAGACCAGCAAGCGCGCCAACAGTATCGGTTACCGTCGCTGAACCATGAACCTTAGCTTTGAGATTCAGGAAACGATCTTTATTGAATTCCCACCAGTAAACCCAGCGTGACAAGTCGGGTCCGACTGCAGCGCCACCCTCGGTAGAAGGGCCTTTAGTAGTAGGTTGACCAGGTGTCGGCGGGGTAGCCGGAGCATTAGGCGTGTTCGGTGTTGCCGGAGTCGAAGGTGATGATGGAGACGACGGGCTTGAGGGCGTAGACGGAGTTGAGGGTGCCGCCGGTGCAGCGCCTGCTCCTCCGGGAGGAACCGTATCACCAGGACCTTTGTAGGTGCCACCATGAGCTAGAAGACTACTGTTACCGAAAAAGGTCACTGCAGCGACTAAAAGTGTAGTTGTAAGGATTTTATTCATGATTTATCAAAGCACAGGTTTGCCGAAATCTGAGTATCAATTGTAGCAAGTTATACCGTGGTTTAGACCGATTTGAGGCTTATTCACTAGGTAATGAGCTTTGTCATTTCATTAATGCAATATTTGTGCCAACAAATAAGAGCATTTACACGGCTTGACTGTTCTAATTTGGGAACAGCACTTGCATAATCTGTATATGCGTATCCACCTGGTCCGTCACGGCGAAACTGCACCTGATCCACCTAATAGCTTTTATGGTGGTTCGGAGGTGCCATTAAGTGCACTTGGAAAGCATCAAGCAGCTGCAGCGGGAGAATATTTAGCTCATGAAGACCTCGATTGCATCGTCAGTAGTCCGTTAAGTCGGGCTGTTTTTGGTGCGCAACAAGTGCAAATGCGACATTCTAAGCTAGATATCCTAGAGATAGACCGCTTTCGAGAAATCGATCGTGGCCGCTGGGTTGGCCATGATCTAGCATCAATTAACCGTAATTATCCTAACGACTGGTCTGCATATCTTGAGGATCCCTTAAACTGGCGCGGGCATGGTGGCGAATCATTAGCCCAGGTTCAGCAGCGTGTGATTGCAGCCTTCACGGATGTATTGAAGATGGGCTGCCGGAATATTGTGATTGTTTCACATTTGTTTCCCACGCGAATCATGTTGAACTACATCAACAAGACGGAGGAGCTCAAAGATTTGTTGTATTTAGACATACCGACGGCATCAGTGAGCAGGATTGAATGTAGTGATGAACAAGGGCAATTAGTCACACTTACTGGCCATATCCCATATTAGCCCATACGGTCTACACAACATAATATATATTATCGGACGATATGAGCGGCTTAGAGTGTGCTTTGGGCCTCTCCCCGCTCAATGTTGTTCGGAACAAATGGAACACCTAAAAAG
>JAPYTC010000116.1 GCA_029941685.1 Planctomycetota bacterium
CCTTTATGGTTACTATTTGTTTAGCTAGTTGTGGTAGCAGCGGCGACTCAAACACTAGCACTCCACCACCTAGCGGCGGCGGCTCGACTCCGGGTTCAGCGACCATGTTGTGGCAAGACCACGGTTCCGCGCCACTAGAGACACTCGGAGGCTATATGGCAAACGTCGGTGACTTAAACGCAGATGGCCACGATGACTTGGCAGTGCACAGCGGCTTTTTTTCAGGCAGCACCAGCATTAGTTACTACTCCGGCATCGACGGTTCGGCAATCGGAACACCTGTAAGCAACGGCTTTGGCAGTGATGGCTACGGCACGACGATTTTAGCAGTAGGCGACATCAACGGCGACTTGGTTGATGACCACATTGTCGGCGTATCTTTTAACGACACCGCGGCTACCAACGGTGGCGCGCTAACCTTAGTTAGTGGTGCCGACCAAACCACACTCCTTTGGGGTCCTGTATATGGCTCTGAAGTAGATATGAATTTGGGCAGTCCTCTTTCTACGCGACTCATTCCAGACATCAACGGCGATGGCGTGCAAGACATCCTGCACGGCAACAGTGAGTCTGACAACATCGGCTTCGCTTTTCCCGAAGGCGCGGTGCATATTTTTTTTGGCACAGATGGTAGTGCCTTACATACTATCCGCGGAACCCGTGACGGCCAAGGTCTAGGTGGCGCTGCAGCTTTAACATGTCAAGCAATCGCCGATATAAACGGCGACTCTACACCCGACTTCGCATTCGGCGATTATTCCTACTCATCAGCTTCATTCACAGATTGCGGACGTATTCTTTTTTACTCCGGCAGCGACGGATCGCTAATCAATACTATTGAAGGCACCTTCGATGAGCAACAACTCGGAAGCAGCCTAATTTCACCCGGTGATTTAAATTCGGATGGCTTAGCTGACATTGTTACGACGGCATTAAATGGTCCTGCGCCAATTGTTTATCAGCTATTAGCCCTCGACCCGCAATCCGGCTCAACTATTTGGAGTCAACCCTACGGCTTCCCAAACGAAGATATTCCATACTCAACGCGAGGATGGATTGAAGACGTCAACGCTGACGGCGTTAACGATATCATTACATACGGCTTTCAATTTGACTACACCGCCGGCGACCAAACTGGTGGCTTGTATGTCTTGTCAGGATTGAATGGCGAAATCATTTGGTCTGCGCTAGCCGACAACCCTGATTCATGGACGGGCTATTTTGGTCAACGACTAATCCCCGACCAAAATGGAGATGGACTGACTGACATACTCGTTGCGACGGTATCTTCTGACGGCAGCGACGACTCGTTCGGAGTAATTTCTGGCACCGATGGTTCATGGTTAATGAAACAAGATTCGCAAGCTGAAAACCTCGGCTTAGCAAGCCCGCTGTTCGGCGATTTACTCATAAATCTCGGCGACCTCGATGGTGATGGCCTGCTTGATTTTGGCATAAGCGCATCTATAGCAGACGCAAGTAGTGTGCCCTTTGCCGGGTCTATTTGGGTTTACACTGGCGCCCTGCCAACACCGTAAATCGGTTTAAGTTTTGCTTCGGATTACTCTTTCAATTCGAATGTCCCGTCGTTTACCTCTACGCCGACATTAATTTCGATGACCGTAGAAACTGAGGAGCCAATCATTGGATTAGCATATAGGGTTTTAGTTTCATATGGCAACAACATACCGGACACATCGCGGAAATCTCCGTAGCGAATGCGTTGACCAATGCGGCCTAGGCCATCCATTGTCACCATCGTGTCTTCGCCTAGTACCCTACCCGTTTCTAGATCAATGAACAAAGTAGGCGCTGGCGCCGAAGTGTGGCCCGCACGCAGTAACAACAATTGTTTACCACCGCGCTCGAGGCGTTGAATTGGGGTCAACTGCACGTGCCACTGATGCCAATCGCCAAAGCGGGCCCAAGGATTGCCGAGACGCATCTCAGTTTCACGAGTTCCTACGACTACCGCAGCTGGTTTATTGCGTGCGGCGTACATAACTTGCTGACCATTAAATGCGATGTTCTCAAATTCTGCACCGATTAAGGCATTGAAAAGATATTGATTGGGCCATGCCAAGGTTGTTTTGATTTCACCTTCCATGCCGAGCTTGATGAATTCCAACTCGCTGACTATTTGTATCGGACCAAGTTTTTCGATTAAATCTAGGCGATGTGTTTTTGCAATTAGAGCTGCTAATTCGTTTGCATCGGCCAGTTCAGCGGACGGTGTAAAACGATACTCGGTCTTTCCACCCAAGGTGTAAGCAGTGACTTCGCCAGTTTCGTCCCGCATGAATTCGAGCACAAGCGCCGGATTCGGTTGCAAAGACCAACGATCTTCTCCGGCGTAAACTAGCGGTATAATGGCCTTGCCCGGCACTTCTAATGCTAGATCTTTGCCATCACGAATGATTGCTCGGTATGAGTCGTCGTCGTGTTCCCAGTAGTAGCCGAGGTATGGATCTAGCGGCGGTGCAGTTAGGTTTTGCACGGCATCCTGACCAAGAAATAATTCTCCGAGCACTTGCTCGACGCGTAATCCACTGAGGGTTCCGCGCGATTGAGTAAAGTAAAACACCATCGCATCCTGCTCTGGGAAAACCCAAGCGTGAGTTCCGTCAGATCCGGTGTGACCAAAAACCACCACCTCACGCGCGTTATTATTTTCCTGCGCGGCGCTTTCTTTGGTCCACAATGTAAATGAAGAACCATAATCGACTCGTAAATCGTTGAAGCCGGTAGTGGCGCCGAGCGGATATGGGCTTGGAGTTAGAGCTTGACGTATCAGCTTCTCGCTCAAAAGTTGCTTACCATTTACATTGCCGTTTTGTAGCAAAAAATTAGTGAAGCGGGCATAGTCTTTCAATGTCGAATAAAGTCCTTGTGAACCGAGGAAAAACGGAAAGAGAGCTCGCTGGTCTGGACTCCAGAACTTTGACCAGTTACCGCGCACTCCGCCATATTTGCTGCAACCACGCTCGCGCAGCGGATGATCTTCGCTCATCACACACGCGCTTTCGTTCATTCCCAACGGTGATAGCAGGCGGGTTTCTACAAACTCGGCAGCACTGATGCCGCTTACGATTTCAATCAATGCTGTAAGAGTGTCAGTGCCCTGATCGCTGTAATTAAAAGCCGTGCCTGGCTCGAATTCTAGCGCTAGACCGCCCGCCATATTCGCCACCTCTTGAATGCCATCGAGGGCATATAAGTCTGCCGACATGATTTGCGACATCGATAATCCGCTGGTATGAGTAAGCAGTTGTTGGATGGTAATTTCGCGAGTAGAGTCTGCGTCAAAAGCAGGAATGTACTTAGCAATCGGCTCGTCTAGCTTTAGAAAACCCTCTTCGACCAACATCATGATGGATGCGCCGATGAATGGTTTGGTCATCGACCGCACACAGAAAACGCTGCCGTTGGTCATTGCAATTTCGCCTTCGCGGTCACGCATCCCGTAAGCTTCATGCAAAATGGAACGGCCATTTTTGATGACTAACAACTCGCCGCCGACAATTTCGTCATCCTCAACTAGAGTCTGAATTAATTGATCGAGTTTCGCCAAAGATGTCTCGGAGACGCCTTCGGCCTTGGCACTAGATACTGGAAATTCTTGAGCAATTGCTGGCGGAGCCAGCAACATCAGTGCAGTAAGAATGGTAGAAAAGGTATGCATTAAATTAATTAGTGGAGGAATTGGGGGAAGAAGGACTAGCCTTGTTGGGTTAATGTGTCACGCAGAGCTTGCAGGTCGCGTTGCTCAGGATTATGCACACAGCGAATACCCAGGTGCACTACACCAATTGCTAGCGCCATGCTGAGGGACAGTCCAAGAACAACAACTGGGTTGCGATTCTCGGATTTAGCGATGAAGCTGACCAGCATAATCGACGCTGCCGGCAACAGGAACCATAGATGAAAAGTTCTGGCCAAGAGCAGGTGCGCCTTGGATTCAGCAATTGCTCGGTCGAGGTCTCCGGTCAATGTAGAGTCGAATTGGGTGCGCATCTTAAGCCTGGCCAAGCGTTTAACTAGCATCCAAACTGCAACGCAGAGCATGACTGCTGAACCATAGATATGGTGATAGTCGGTTTGTTCTAGGACTGGCTCGCGCAACAACTCAAGTGCGGTGAAGATGCAAATCACCATCAGGCCTATTTCATTAAGGTTGATACTGCGCTCAATTTTGCGGGCTTTGCGCTTGATCTTACGATGCATTGCATCAACATCTAGCGCATACATTGGCTGCTCTGTTTGTGAGTCCCAAATGACTTGCATTTCTTCAAATTCCATATTTTTGCCTCCTGTTTGATTGAGCCGCGGTCGACTGTCTAGCCATTTGCTTTTTAATGCGATTGATTTTTACACCGACATTGCTTTCGGTAATACCTAAAGCGTTGGCCATTTCTTTATAGCTGAGGCCCTCTAATTGCAACAAGACCAACGACCGGTCAATCGGCGCTAGTCGGACAATTTGTTGGTAAAGCCAATCTACCCGTGGATCATCGCCTGGCGCTTGATCGCGCGGAATATGATTCGACACATCGAGGTCTTCATGTTTATCTTTGCGCCGCTGCTCTTTTTGTGACCATTTAATCGCAGAGTACAATGCCACCCGATAAACCCAGGTAGAAGCCAGTGAATCGCCTTTGAAACTAGGGATGGACTGCCACAGCTGAAATGCGATTTCTTGAAAAAGGTCGTCTTGATCATGCGCACTGAACGCAAATGCTCGCAACACTTTAAACAGCAACCCGCGGTGGGTATGCAGCCATTCATCAAGTATGCGCTTTTGCTCGGTATCGTTCATCGTAAATGGATGTATCCCCAGTAGACAAATAACTAGTATGGTTGACTGACCTCTTTCTTACACTAAATTACAGTTTTTTTGAGTTTCTTTTGATAACTCATGTTTTTGTACCCGTCTAATAAGATGGTGTCCCCGGGGTGATTCGAACACCCGACCTCCGCTTTAGGAAAGCGATATGATGTATGACATAAACTATTATACAGCAATCTCTTATGACAGCAAGTCTTTTTTGCATATCCTGTTGCGTTGATGACATGAAACTCTATTGAGAGCCATGAAAAACCATTGAAAAAGGCATTTCATTGCAAATCCATTGCAGACGTTTTGCTGTGAGTCGCAATAGTTCAATTGCGGTTACATCGTAATTAGACCACGTCTTACAGGGATTCGTGTATATTGTTAAATATGCGGTTTCACGCATAGCACTTGCCCCTATACATGATTCCATGAAATACGTCCTACTTACTTTTCTGATTGCCCTAACGGCGACCGTTTCTTCTAACGCGCAAACTCTACAGATAGATCCAATGTACGTCGGTGGCACGGCTACTTTTGAAGTGCAAAATGGTGCAGCTGACGCTTTAGCAATTATCTGTTATTCACTAAGTGGTAGCGGTCCGTATACTTTTGCTAACGGCATTACGCTTGATCTAAGCTTGCCTATAAACAGGCTTCCTCCGCTTGTTCTAGATTCTCTAGGAAACGGCACGTTGGGGCCATTTACTGTACCGAGTAATGCAGTAGTCGGCATGCCGGTTTGGTTTCAGGGCGTGCAGCGAGATGCGCTGGTCAACCCTATTTATACGGTGACAAATATGGTGCCGATAACCATCGAGGATATGCCTCCCTTTCCCGACATGGCGCTAATCCCAGGCGGTACATTTGCGATGGGCGATCATGGGGGCGCGGGGTACTCAAATGAACGACCGAGGCATTACGTAACCCTAGACGCTTTCTTGATGGATAAATATGAGGTGAGCAACGCCAAGTTTGTAGATTACTTAAACAACTCCACAG
>JAPYTC010000117.1 GCA_029941685.1 Planctomycetota bacterium
TGTAGCATTAAGTAAAGCATCTCCATCAAGCGTTTCAATACGATCGAGGCGATAGACTGCGACACGTCCGACTGGTTCGCGTTCGTCTGGCTGCTGCCAAGCGAGCGAACTAGTAAGCGTTATCAAAAGTGAAGAGAGAATCATCTATGCAGATTAGTAGAGCTGACCATCGTTAATGTCGTAGACAATTTCACCGGCAATCAAAACCATTTCGACAGCGGCACGAGGATCTAAGGGTTGACCCGAACTAACAACCAAATCAGCACGCATGCCTACAGCAATGCGTCCGAGTCGATCGTTAATTTGAATCTGAGAAGCAGGGCGCACATTGATTGACTCAAGTGCCGTCCAAGTTGAGCACCCTAGGCGCTCGGCCAATGTGGCCTGATATACATATTCTTCTTGCGGAATAACTGAAGCATCGGTCTGAATAGATATGTTGGTATTACCAGCAGTCTCATATGCCTCGACCAAGCCACGAACCTGCGCGTTTCTGCTCACAGTAAAATCAAAATTACGCGGACCTATATTGAGAGCGGCGTTAATTTCAGCCAGTTCTTTGCCGACCATGAACCCATTGAACGAACCGTGGCTGACAATCACGGGCACCCCGGCCTCAAGCTGGAACATTCGCGCCGTACCATATGTGTCGCGCGCGCCAGCAGTGTGCACCAAGAATGGGTGCTTCTTTTGAAAAATACCGGCTATCGAAGCCACGTCGGGGTGCTTGTCTAAACTATCGGCGCGCGCAACTTCATCAGCGCGATCTAAATACCAGCGCAACATCCACCACATTCCCATGCGTGAAGCACCGAGGTCGTCACCTCGCTCAGGGTTATAGCCCTGAGCTACTTTTACTGAGCCCGGAAACTTGTAAACCACATCTTCAACACGATTTGAATTTTTTAATTGCACCAGAGTGCCGGCGCCTGAGATGTTAGTGCCCGACCCCGGAATAGCATTTACCATGGTCACTCCACCAGCTCGACCGACTTTGTAAAGTTGGTTGTTAGCGCGAATGGTGTCGAGGGTTCGCAATTCGGGGTTGTCAGGGTGCACCATATCATTGATGTCTCCCCACCCGCCTGTTTGAGTGTGTGAATGCAAATCGACTCCACCAGGCCACACAAAAGATTGCGGACGGCTAATGTGAGCGTATCCATCAGGTATTGCCAACGCTGACTGCTGAGCAATTTGCTCGATGTTACCGTATGAGTCAATTAAAATTCGCGCATTATGCACCACCTTGCGGTCATCCATAGTTAAAGCCACACCCGCATCTAAAACGATTTGCGGAGTAGCTAAACCAAGAACGAGTAAACTTAACATCTATTAAAAACGGCGCTTGTCTGTGCTAGTGTCATAAACTTTTTCGCCACGAATCCATACTTTCAAAACTGAAGAGCGTGGATCAACTGGGTCGCCAGTCCAGCACACCATGTCGGCATCAAGGCCTTCGATTAAACGGCCGGCTATGTCTTCCATGAGCAGTGCTTGCGAAGCGTAAGCGGTCATGCCTTTCAACGCTGTTTCGTTGGTGCCAGCACCGAAACGCACGCCCATAGCGGCCTGCAGTGGTAATTCTTCTTGTGGCACTACAGGAGAGTCGGTGTTGTAACCGAGGATCAAACCTTCGGCTAGCGACCAACCAGCAGCGTTACCCATGATGCGCGCATTAGAACGGTCAAACCAAAACTGACGCGGGCCATTCATTACCGGCACGCCAAGTGCGGCGGCAATGGGGGCGGTCTTGTAACCATCGAATGTTCCGTGGTCGATGAAAGAACGCAAACCCAATTCTTTAACTTGCATCGTTAAAGTCATTAATACCACTTGGTAAATTTGCGTGTGCACACTGACCGGAACAGTGCCATTGCCCAAGCCCAAAAACTCGGCATAACGTGGATTCCATTTTGCCTGTCCGGCATCGTAAGCCTTGGCCCAATCTAAACCCTTAGACAAAGTGTCACGCGTGTTCCAGTTCATTAACGCACGGCCAACACCGAATGAATAACGTTCGGGATTACCCGCCTGCGCTACTTTAAGTGAACCTGGGCCACGCACCGTAACTTCTTCGACAGTGTCACCGCCGGCAGTTTTCACTAACATGCCAAAACCACCCATGTTTGAGCCCGATCCCGGAATAAACAACGCGCTAGTTACACCACCAGCAACCGCGTCTTTCATCATCGGATTGTTTGGCGTTACGACTTCGGCTGTTTGCAACTCGGGGTTAGTCAAGAACACCGTGTCGTTTAGGTCGCGCAAGCTACCCGCGACGTGGTTATGTGGCTCGACCAAACCTGGCACTAACCAGTTGCGACCGAGATCTACGACTTTTACGTTGTCATCAATTTCAACGTCTGACTGCGTACCCACGTAAATAATTTTTTCGCCCTGAATGACGACCACACCATTATTAATCATGCCTTGCTCATCGGCAGTGTAAACCTTAGCCGCCAAGTAAACGGTGGTATCGGTAACTTGCTGCGGTGCAGCGGCGAATGCTAGAAGTAAAGAAAACATTAGTTGCGTGGCACCTCATTGCCATTAACGAATACCGTTTGGACGCGCGAGCGCAAGTCAAATGGTGCTCCGTCGAAAATCACGATGTCGGCATCTAAGCCAGGAAGAATGCGTCCGATTTTATCGCTGACGCCAAGCACATCGGCTGCCTGGGATGTTAATGACGCCAATGCTTGCTCGGCACCTAAGCCATAGCTCGTTGCCAAACTAATCGTTTGCGCGATGGACTCTGAACCACTTTGTGAATTGCTGTAGAACGCTGTAGCGATTCCATCGGCGTTGATGCTAGTAACAGGCACTACGTCAGCAAAACCATGACGCGACACCGTATCGGCAGAGATTAACAAGCCGACATTGTTGCCCTTCATCATTTGCCCGAGTTCGGCGCTGTATTGAATACCAAGCAAATTCATCGGTATTTTGTGTTCGGCAAAGGCACTGATTGCTGCAGCGGCTTCGTCGATACGCTGCACTTTAACGACAGCAACTGCGCGTCCTTCGAATAAAGCGCGCATGCCTTCTAGATTGTGGTTGGTATCTGGACTATCCGGACCAGCATCAACTTTAGCCTTCTTTTTCTTTGGCTCAAAATCACCAGCTTGCTCAATTTCGGTGCGCGACAATACAAAGTCGACACTACCAATGCCCGCTAATGACACAGTCACGCTCATTGAATCGGGCGCGTCGATAATACCGTCAATCATCACATTGCCAACCTCAGTAGGCATTTCAAAGTGGATGGTGCCGTTTTCGTAAACACCGCCATCGACTTCAAGAGTTTCTCCGGAAGGGTCGTCAGGAGAGCTTAGAATCGCTGTCACATCGCGCCCTTCGTGATGAAGGTAAATGTTGACAGCCACTGGTTCCGGAATCATCTCATGCTCGATAATGCCTTCCCACAGACCGTTAAGAGGATCAACCTCTTCCTCTTCATCTTCTTCCTCCTCTTCCTCCTCCTCTTCTTCTGCGCCATCAGTCGCTTCTTCAGCATCTTCTTCAGCAGCCTCTTCGACCTCTTCACCTTGTGCTAGACGCTTGCGCAATTCAAGTTCGGACTCTTGACGCGCGTTCTTCTTTTTGTCAGCATCTTCGGTTTGCCATTTGGCATATTCTTCGGCGTGCTTAACAAATGAGTCGGCGTACTTCTTACCCTTCTTTAAATGATCACCAAGCGATGATGACTCGGCGTGGTCATCACGCGAAGCATCGAAAAACACCACGGCATCGTCATCCAAACCAGAATGCGTATCGCCTTGAGCCGCAGTTTTAATCACCTCAGCGCGCGTGCCATATTTTTCGTAACGTGACGAACCAACAACCACCGAAGTCACTCCGCTGCGCGCAACGCGCTGCCACAACTTTGAGTAAAACGATGAATCGGCCAATCGCGCCACCGATAACTTAGACGGCAAGCGAGTACCGTTAGTCATGCCAACATAACCTTTAGCATCAATAAATCCAGGAGTGATGTGCGCATCAGCGCCAGCCTCAAGAATGCGTGCACCCATCGGATGCGGCACGGAATGTCCGGCAGCGATAATGCGTCCGCCTTGCATTAAAACTTCGACGCCACCGGTAATCGCTGGGCCGTTACCAGTGTGCAGAGTTCCGGCACGTACTACAACTGCATCGGTATCAAGCGACTTAACTGAATTGCGATTCCAGACTCGTGCGCCGTCGATATAAACTTCGCGTACTGAACTTGCTGGGTCTAGAGGTGCGCCATCGAGCACCACAAAGTCAGCGTCGAAACCTGCACCGAATTTGCCGACGCGTTTTTCTACGCCCAACACTTGTGCAGGAACAGATGTAATCGCCTCGAGAGCGGCGCCGTCACTTAAACCCATGCCGGTCGCTACTGATGCTGCCTCAAGCAACAACACCCATGAAGCATTGCGTCCTGATTTAAGGGCTACTAAAGAATTAGCTGCGATTGCTTGCAACAAACCTTCGTCGAGTTGCGACACGCTACCACTTAAACTGCCGTACATGGGTATTTCAACTATCGAAATGGGTGCGGCTGATGCTAACGACTGATAGTTTTCTAATGACGCGGACGCCAAGCCTTGCAGCACTACTGCACTGCCCCATTCGTTGGCGATTTCTAAAGCAGCGCGCGCTTGGTCGGCATTGTCGACCATGATGCGTAAGGGCTGCATACTGTTCTTCCAGTTTTGCAAACCGCGCACATTAGCCAAGCCACTACTGTCGGCCTCGCCTGAAATGGCTGAGCGCAAAGCGCGCATCGCACCAGGGCGTGATGTTGGAGCCTGCATTTCTGATGGCAGCAACGGGTTTTCGGCAGTCGGCGGAATTGGCGGGCGGAAGTAATCAGGAGGATTAAGTGCTGCGTCGGTGAGATTCACCAATAAATCTGAGGTTTCGCTTAGCACTCGATTATCGCCTGCGGTTTTAATCACTGCACCACGACCACCAATTAATCGTGCACGGTCAGGTGACAAGTAAACCGTAGTTATGCCGTGCTCGAGAGCCTTAGAGTAGTCAAGCCATGGGTTGTAATTGTCAAAGGCCATGTGATGGGCCGCCAATGACAAATCAGATTGATTGTTAGTGCCGGTAATAGTCGTGTCTGCCGCGACCAAACCCGGCGTGACATGTGCATCACCCAACTCAATCACGGGCATCAACGCTGGCAATTCGGTAGCACTAAAAATGCCAACTACTTTGCCGTCATTAACGACCAAGTATGCGTCGCTAATTGGCGCCGCACCCGGCTGATGAATCACTGCAGCGTGATAAGCTTGGGCATCGACCGCAGCCATCGTCAACAAGCTCGCCGCGGCAACAGCTAAGAGGGATTTCATTAGGCTCACTACTTAGTGCCCTCTTGTAGACGTTGCAAGCGAGTATCGTCTTTGCGATCGTAAACTTTGTCGCCACGAATATACACTTCGAGGACCTTAGCCTGCGCGTGTAAAGGCTCACGATCGAATACAACAAATGTGCCGTCGGCGCCTTCAATGAAATCGCCTAGCTCGTCTGACATCCCCCAGAACTCTGCGGGGTTGGTAGTTACCGAGCGCAAGGCTGCCTCACGCGGCACACCTTCACGGATGCACATCGCAGCTTGATAAGCCAAACGGTCGGGGCCCATTCGCCCTTCTTGTGAAGAAATGGCGAAGTTAACACCAGCTTCGTGCAATACTAATGGTGCGAACGTTTTATGAGTCACTTCGGTAATTGGATTCGTTTGCACGTGCCACAAGTCGCCGGAGATTACAAC
>JAPYTC010000118.1:0-5208 GCA_029941685.1 Planctomycetota bacterium
ACCGATTGGGCGACCTTGGCCGAGAGTGAAGGTGTCGATGATGTCGTTGAATCCATCAAAATCGCTGATTAAGTCTTGCACCGCCCAGTAAATAGCTGTGGCGCGTTGATGATCGTTACCTTGAGGATTTAATTCTTCTAACCACATCACTAATTCGGCTTCGATGTCAGCCGGACATTGTGATAGGTTTAGCATCCAATGATAAAGTTGGTTGGCACTGATGTTTAGATTAAAGTCGCTGTTGTAGCTTACTTTTGGCAGAATAGTGGTTTGTGCCGGCATGTAGTTTTCAGGAATTAATGCCACAGCCATGCGATTCTCAAAAATGTGCACCGTACCGCCTTTATGATTCTCAACCACTTGCTGGTCATCGAAATTGACCACCCTGAATTCACCCTCACAGCCGTCGGCAATAAAGTACACCGCACGCGATAAGTCGAATGGGATGTTAAACGCTTGCAGGGTGAATTCGCCGATGTCATTGGTGACACCAACGGTGCCTGACTTAAAGTATTCATACATCGAATCAATCACATCGCCCGGCTCGAGTGTGGGCAGCACCCAAGTGTCGTCCACTTGATGCGCTTCATAAACCGTTCCATCGACTTTGATGACGCGCATATGAATAGGACTACCGTTTACATTTTGCGTACCACTATCGAGGGCGCCTTTCTTATTGTTGATTTGCGTCAGAGTGTGAGTGAGCACATGTAAATTGTTGCCGCTGTAAAGGTAATACATCGCCGAATCTAGCAGCAGGGTGGTGGTGAATTGCGAATCGAGTTCGTCACCAGAACGGGTAGCTAATGCTGCTTGTGCATCAGGGGCGAACTCATTGAAGAAATCATCGCTGGCTACCGGTAGTCCCAATTCACGACGCCACATTAATGCATTGCTATAACCCGGACTTAGCTGTGCAATCTGCTCCAGTGTGGCAATTGCGTTATCAGCATCGCCAGCTCCATGAAATTTAGCAACGGTAGCCAGTAAATTCGATTTGCTATGCGGGTAACGATCACTGATGGCCTTGCGATAGTCCGCAAGAGCAGTTTGATCGTTGTTAAGTCGATGCCAACCCTGCAACAACTCTTCAGCATCTTTAGATTGTGGACGCTCGTCTTGCATACGGTCAATCATTGCTTTGGCGCGTTGTTGTTGTGGCGGGGAACCGAGTAGCAGCTGCTTAATTAATTCACCGCCACCTTGGCCAGTGAATTGCAAGCGTTGCTCAAGTAAATTGACGAGGCGCTGCTGATTGTTTTCTTTCTCAGCCTGTTGAATGAGGAGGCGCCAGGCCATGCCATTGTGTGGATACTTGAGCGTTAGCTGCTCAAGCTCGGCACGAGTTAACGCGAAACTGTAATCAAAGTAACTGCGGCATAGCACATGCAATATTTGAGCCTTCGCGTTGTTTGGCATGTCTACCAGCAGCTTGTCGCACAACTCGAGCGCGTCACTCTTCTGGTCTTCTTTGAGTAAGCGGCGAATCTCAGCATCGTAGGCCAAATTGATATAGTAATTCGATTTCACAATCGCGTTGTATACCTCGTCAATCATCTGTCGCAAAATACTGCCATCAAAATGATTGGCCACCGAAGTGGTGTAGTACAGCGCATGTAACCATGCCAACTGCTGATGTGTGTTCATTCCTTGCGGCTCAGCGACTAATAAGGCCCGCGGAATATCACCCAACTGCGTCAACACGGTCATCTTACGAATGCTATTAAAGGCATCGTCTTCATTGAAGTTGGGATACAATCCAACACGCGCAGCAGTAAAACTAGCACGCGCCGGAATCATCGGCATGCTGTCGGCATCAGTCCATTCACGAACCGCACGCATGTCGCCATTTAGATTGAGAATGCGCGCGCCAATTTGCGGACGTGAATCAAGAGTGTAACAAACCATGATTTCGTTCCAGCCACTTGCAATCGGCACTTGGTAGAGTAAA
Source organism: Planctomycetota bacterium (assembly GCA_029941685.1). Classification (GTDB taxonomy): domain Bacteria; phylum Planctomycetota; class UBA1135; order UBA1135; family UBA1135; genus JAPKEZ01. The sequence goes on from JAPYTC010000118.1 coordinate 1,952, forward strand.
TTCCGTGGGCGACTGTAAACATCAAAAGTGATATGATCAAAAATCTGCTGACCGTTTACCCATAATTGCACGGGTTCATCGCTATAGAATCCCAGCAATGCCGGTCCACTAGTCGATTGGAAAAAGCTAACTGCAACTCCTAGACCACGTTCTGTGGGCGGGGCAATTGCCACATCGGCTGTGCGCTGATGTGGGCTACGTTCAATCATCTGCCATTGGCTTGCATCATCACGTTGCGGTAGAGTGAAATCTTGGTCGAGAGGATTGGTGTAATTCAAGTCTCCCAAGGGCATCATCACGCGCCAGTTGCTTATCCATGAAGAAAACAAATCTTCGCGAAACGGTAGGCGCTCTGGAAGTTTAAAACGTGACTTATAGAGATTGCTGTTGAAAATAATACTGATTTGATCATAAGCATATCCGCCTTTAATCAATTCAAGAAGCCTTGCCAGCCGCGCGCTTGAAAGAACATTATCCGCCTTGGTGTTAGCCGCATTCAGCATGTAAGCCGCCTCGTTTAATAACGGCGAACGGTGATCAATTTCAATCGCAGTGAGCAAGTCGAGAGCATAAGCGTCGTAATCACCAGAGATGAAACCCGCGTGACCGTAAATCAACTCATGGCTCAGAGCATGCTTGCTAACCTTGGTGTCAAAAACCTCAACTTGTTGCAAGCTGGCGAAGAGTAAAGAAAAACTAAGTGCGAAAGAAATCATTAGTTGGCCTCCGCAATACGGATGACGAGGTTTTGAGTATCGTCAATGGTGCGACACAGTTCACGGAATTCAGAGTAATCGGCTACTGCCACCCGCGGTGAATTGACAACCACAACTTCATCGATCGTTATCGTTGAGCCGTCAATCAGCATTTGCCAACTATAACTTCCAGTTGCATTGCTCATTTCAATCGGCTGCAGTGCCTCAGCCACATACCCCGGTGGTAAAACCAAGTTGTATTGTCGACGTTTAGTTAATGCATGCTGCATTACGACATCGGTTTCGCGATCAGCGAGGTTGGTGTATTGATTAAACATGTTGTCCTTGAATGGCGAAGCATCTAACTCTAATACACCATTATTGACAGCCGACCATTTACTAAACAGCCCTGTAAACCCAAAACTCGGAGTGGTGGACAACGCTTCAACATCAGGCAGCTCGATGGTCAACTCGCCGTCGAAGGCGCCGAACAACGAGGCTGCAATACGACGCATCGTTTCTTGATTTTGCTCGAGACCAGCAGCGAATGTCGAACGGATTCTTGAATCGTAACTGCCATAAGGATTATTTACATAATCGAGTGTCGCCGAACCATCTGCGTCAAGTTGCGCGCTTAACAATTGCTCTGTAACGTTAAACTGGGCGCTCTTGAATGGAATCAACTTGCGTTCGGTGCCGTTAGGACCAATGACGACAACCTGCGCACCGCGATCGTCAAATGGCAAGGTTTCAAGCGGAGTTAAGTTAGCGGTGCCGTCCATGTATTGCGCGGCTAGACCGTCTTGTTCAGGAACATAAGCGATACAGTGATTGAAGTGCTCGACCATCGCCAAACTCAAGTCTTGGTCAGGACGGCGCGCGCCAAGCGCTTGAGTGCCACTGCGCATGATTAACACCGGTAGTGCTTCAATGTCTGCTTCGGATAGCATTGCGCGCAGCAGTATGCCTTTGTCTTTACAATCACCGAAGCGGCGACTGAAAATAACTGGTGCAGTGTAGGGTTGATAACCGTGCACGCCGAATTCCCAGGCGTTGTAACGAATCTCGTTGGTCACGAATTCGTAAATCGCTTTAAGCTTTTGCTGTTTAGTCTCGAGGCCGTCAGTAAGCTCGGAAACTTTATCAGCCATCTCGTCAGAAACAGTGATGCCGTCTTTAATCAAATTCCACCACCAATCGCCGAATTCGCTCCAGCTCTGGTAGGACGACGCTTGAATCATCGCGGTAAGCTCCGAGGCGTGGGGCATGAATGACTCGGGTTTAAGCGGCCTGATATTTGAGACTGCCCAATCATAAGTCGTGCCATCTTGGTGGACACCAGTATTCTTGTCAATGAAGCCGAGCAAGTTTTTCTCGTGCAATTTAAGTGGCAACTGTTTGTCGGTTATTAAAGTCAACAATGATTCGCGCGTCGGTACCGTTGGCAGTGGTGCGAGTTGATGGTTAAGCGAGAAGTAAGTTCCGAAAAATGAAGTGCGCAAATCGTCAATGCGGTACTCGACATCAATCACATCGCCCACTTTTAAATTTGGAAATTCCATCACTCGCGCACTATATCCACGACCAGTCGGAATGTTGGTAGTGCGTCCGTCGATATGAAGAATAGTGGCGCTTAGTACTCGTAGATCTTGCAATCCCCAACGCACGCCGAAGCCCTTACGCGCCATGCGTCGCACGCCTTCATCGTTAAGCAAGCGCACGACATCACGGTAGTAACGCTTGGCAGTGCTGTCCGGACTGACTTTAATTACAGCGCGGCGTACCAAAGTTTCGAGGCTATAACCCGCAGCAGATCCATCATCAGGATGCCGCGCGACAATCGCCGCTAAGTCTTCGCGGTAAGGTGCTTCGAAAGACTCTTGTTGCGCAGCGCTGTTAATCATTTCAAGTAAACGCTGTTCGGTCTCGTCGCTGTAATCTATTTCAAGTTCACGCTCGAGGCTAGCGACAGCCACTTCGAGATTGCCTGCTTGCAAAGCAACACGCGCTTTATGGTGCCAGATGGTGGCGCGCTCAGGTTTGATTTGTTCAGCGCGGTCGAGTAACTGGTTAGCCACATCAATTTCTCCAGCGTTTAACATGCGCATCGCCGCGTTACACAACAAATCGGTGTTCCATGGTGTGAGCGCCGCCAAAGTCTCAAGCTCTTCAAGTTCGGCCGCTACATCAAAGTGTTCGCGCTGCCGACGATGGATATCAATTAAAGAACGCAGTGCACCCCAAGAGCCGTGGTCGGCGTAATACCCTTTCATGCCATCAACGAATTCTGGTGAGTTGCCGTTATAAAGATGCAGCGCCGAATAATAACTTTTCGGATAGTCTTTGCTAAGCGGGTCGTCTAATACTTTTTTCCAGCAAAGTCGCGCCGAGTCATATTGCTCTAAATCTTCGTAGGTGTGCGCTAAAGCCACTACTGCCGGTGGCGCTGAATTAGAAAGCTCAACGATGCGTTTCGCCAAGTCAAGTGAGCGCTGCTTCAAGAACTGATACTTTGAACTAGCGCGTAATTGATTCGCCAAATTTCCAATGTGTTCAGGCGCC
>JAPYTC010000118.1:5218-5716 GCA_029941685.1 Planctomycetota bacterium
GCGTTAATCCGCTGCGACTGCTGCAACCACGGATTCAAGTCAATCTCTGCGGCAGATTCATACTCTTTAGGAAATAATGCATACGAGTACATATACAAACGATTCAGATTGTCAGGTTGTTCAGCCACTGCCGTCGCCAACTCGTCACGGCCTGGATGGGTGCTGCGCGGAGTGCTGTTGTAAGCCATCTGCATTAAACCACTGTGATAGTGGTCGTTGATTTCAGTATAAAATTTCAGCGCACCTAACGACTGCGGGGCGACTGCTGCGGCATCACCCACTAAAGCTAAAGTCATGGCCTCGACACCATCGGGAGCAGTGGCGCGATGCTCAAGTAACAACGGAGTATGCGCCGCGTTATCACTTACTAAACGCACACTGATTTTCGGGGAATGTTCTCGGCTGCCCAGTTTAAAAACCAACTCATTCCATCCAGGCTTAAGCGCAAGTGGAGCTGAAAAATTATGCGCCGACATGTCGTGACGGCCAGGCGCATGT
>JAPYTC010000119.1 GCA_029941685.1 Planctomycetota bacterium
CTCCAAACATGGACGCCTTGCGAGAGCGTGGCACTTGGGCCGAATATGCTGTGGCGCCGTGCGATCAAACTTTGCCTTCACACTTGGTTCTGCTAACCGGATTCGATATCGAACGCATTGGTATGCGAGCTAATGTGTCGCGCTGGCCTTCAACCGAATTATTGGCAGATAACAAATGCATGCCTGTGGCTGAGCGCTTCCAGCTTGCCGGTTACAACACTGCGGCGGTGGCTACAAATGTGTTGCTGAGCTCAGTCAATGAAGAGGCGGGCCACCAAGGTTTTGCCGATGGCTTTAATACTTGGCACGGTATCACTTACGAAAATCCGTTCGAGGACATGTTGCTTACTTTCGTTAAACACACTTTGATGGGGCAAATTATGCCAAAGCGCATGGTGACATTTCCGTTCAATAGGTTGCTGTACCCTAACGATATTAAACACTATTTGCCGCACCACAAAGAAGGTGAGCGGACAACCGATTCTACGATTGCCTACATCGAGCAGTTGCGTCAAGATGAACGCCCTTATTTTGTGTTGGCGCAGTATCTCGACCCACATTCTCCTTACATTGCACCTGACCCTCTTCGCGGTAGTATTGCACGTAGTGATAGCCGCCCAAGTGGCTATGGATCAAACCCTGAAGATGAATATTTTATGCGCATCATGTTGCGCAAGTATTGTCGTGCCGGCGAGACCCCTGCAGACTTTGAGCCGCTTGCCAATTACTTGGTTGATTTGTACCGCGAAGAAGTCGTTTACTTCGACCAACAATTGGGTCGCTTGCTAGAGCAATTAAAGAACGACGACCGCGAAACTATCGTGGTGTTTGTTTCTGACCACGGAGAGGGTTTTGGTGAGCATGGCAATGTTGAGCATGGCAACACTCTTTATAACGAAGAGATTCTGGTGCCGTTTGTGATTGCGGGGCCAGGTGTGCCGCAGTCTAACGAATTGGGTTACGCCCCTGATTTAATTGATGCAACCTTTACTATGTTAGACTTGGCTGGCGTGTCGACCGCAAATGTCGATGGGCAATCTGTGGTCGATAATAACTATGAGGTGCGTCCAACAATTTCATTTATGATTGATTACGTAGCCGTGTTTGCTGGCGATTACAAAATGCATGCCAAGTTGGTTTATCCTGAAGATGATCAGCCATATCAGTTGACACCGCTACTGTTGTTCGATTTGTCGAACGACGTAGATGAAAAAATAAACATTATCGAGCAGCACCCCGAGGTGATTGCTGCAATGGAAAAAGCCCTTGCGCAGCGCATGGAAAACGATATTTATCCACACATCAGTGAACGCGAGTTGACTGCAAAACAGCAAGAGTGGCTCGGCGCCCTCGGTTACACAGACTAATGAATTTAGACACAATAAAAGATCTCATAGATTTTGCTGCTACTTTAGATTTAAGCGACGCAAAATCAGCTAAAGAAAAACTCGATGCAGAATTTCCGTTTGACAGTGAGCGAGTTCAGCAGTGGGGTGAGTTAATGCGCGTTGGTGTTGCTGAGGGCAGCTTATGCGATAAGGGCAAGCCGCCAATGCAGTATTCACGCATTTCCAAAAACATCCCCGAGACAAATAATTTTTCGTGTGATGCAGTGCTCATGAATGGCGCCGGCCCAAACCATATTCATCCAAACGGTGAAGTCGATTTGTGTTTTGCCGTCGATGGCGAGCCACGCTTTGATGGCAACGAACCTGGGTGGACGGTATACGGCGTTGGGTCACAACACATACCGACAGTAACGGGTGGCACGATGTTGATATTATATTTACTGCCCGGCGGCGCATTAGAGTTCGTTAAGTAGCCAAAGAGGCAACAGCAACTCGTTCATCATGAATAAGAACCTATACCTAGTAAAAGAGCACACCGGAATTTTTAAGGCCGCGAATAATTACGATATTTATGATCCGGAAACGGGTGATATTGTGCTTGAGTGTCGCGAAGAGAACATGCACTGGATAACAAAGTTGCTGCGTTTTTCTGATATTAAACGCATGACTCCTTTTGATATTGTAATTCAAGACACCGGCGGTCGACAGTTGTTGCGTATCACGCGCGGTGCAGCAGTGTTCGTCTCTAAAGTTTCAATCTTAGACGCCAACAATACATACATTGGTGGTTTTGACCAAAAGTTTTTTTCGATTGGCGGTCGTTTTAAAGTGCATGATGCCCAGCATCGCGATATTTGCGAACTAAAAGGCCGATGGACTGGCTGGGATTTTAGGTTTATCGATAATCAAGATCGTGAGTTGGCACACATCAGCAAAAAGTGGGCCGGCCTCGGTAAAGAGATGTTTACCAGCGCAGATAATTACATGCTCGAAATATCAGATAGAGTGCCTGCCGATGACGTCCGCCGCAAGTTGATTATGGGCGCGGTGATGTGCATCGATATGGTGCTTAAAGAGTAGTTTTAGGCATAGCTACCATGCTATTTGTCGAGTCGCGCGAGTAAACCGCCGAAACGTTTGCTTTCTTCGTTGTTAGCGACAGCTTGACGAAGAGCGTATTTGGTAGTGATTAGAACTACTAAGTCTTTGCCACGAGTGATTGCGGTGTAAAGCAAATTACGCCGTAGCATCGGGAAGTGACTGTTGGTGAGGGCGATGACAACCGCGCGTGCCTCAGAGCCTTGAGCGCGATGTACAGTAACGCAGTAAGCTGGGATGAGATCTTTCAATTCTTCGGCTCCGTAATAATGAATGTACTCGCCAATCTCGATGGTCACCTCGCTGTCACTAATCGCAGTCACCTTACCCGTATCACCATTGAAAATTTCGCGATCGTAATCGTTGCGCGTCACCATAACTTTATCCCCGACCCGTAGTCCGCGCGCCCACACCGGCCCGTTGCCGTGCGGGTTCAAGGCGTGTGATAAACGATCATTCAAGTCGTTCACCCCTAAGGCGCCGCGGTACATCGGTGACAGCACTAGCAAATCTTCATCGATGTCAATGCCGTACTTGTCGGGGATGCGCTCGGTAATTACTTTTTGCAAAACATCTGTCGCTTGCTCACCGTCGTCGTGGTACGAAATAAAGAAGTCACCATTGCCACTTTCACCTGTTACCGTCTCTGGCACCTCGCCATTAAGGACGGCGTGCGCGGCATCAACAATACCACTCCCTTTGCCCTGACGGTGGATACGTGCCAGACGTGATGTCTTAACGTTTGCTGCAGCAACGAAATCGCGCAACACTGCGCCCGCCCCGACCGACGGTAACTGATCGGCGTCACCAACTAACAATACTTTGGCATTGTCGGGTACGGCGCTAAGTAATGACGCGCACAACTTGAGGTCCATCATGGACACTTCGTCGATGATTAGGTAATCGACTTCGAGAGGATCATCTTCATTTTTAGAAAATCGACCACTGATTGGCTCAAACTTTAACAGCCGGTGAATGGTCGACGCTTCGTGCCCGGTGGCTTCGGCGAGGCGTTTGGCAGCGCGACCAGTGGGCGAGGCCAGCAGTATTTTTTGAACTCCGACTGTGTGCAGCACTTCTAACAATAAACGCATCGTTGTAGTTTTACCGGTACCAGGTCCGCCGGTAATTACACTAAGCGATTCTTCGAGCGCCATGTCTAGAGCCAAGCGTTGTGACTCGTCAGGTGGAAACTCGGTGCGCGCAATTACGCTTTCGACGTCGTCAAAAGATACGTTGATGTGCTCGTCACAATTCTGCAAACGTTTGATGTTTTGAGCGACAGAGATTTCGGCATTGAGTAAATCAGGTAAGTAAAAGCACGGTACACCGTTGTCGCTGGCAGCCGCTTCTAAAATCACACGCCCGTTTTCAATTGCTGACTTAATACCCTCGACAATGGATTGCTCCGACAGTCCGGCTGATTGCAAATCGTTAATGACCTTTTCTTCGGGCAGACAGCAATGGCCTTCGCTTTTAGCCTCGTTGAGTAGGTGGACACAGATGCCTGACGCGCGCACCGCCGAATCGCGGCCAATGCCGATTTCTAAAGCAATGCGGTCGGCAGTTTTGAAACCAATACCGCGCACCCAAATCACTAATGCATAAGGGTCGGCGTTGATTCGGTTGATGGCCTCGGCAGAAAACATTTCATACAACTTATTTGACTGGCTACCGTTCAAACCAAACCCGCGAAGCTCAGCCATTACGCGGTGGCGATCGCGCCCTTCTTTGAAGAGGTCGGCGAGGGTGGAAGCGCGCTTGGGACCGATTCCGTCGACCGCCTGTAAGGTCTTGGCGCCGCCTTCGAGCGCCTTCATGGTGTCATCTCCGAAGTGATCAACGATGCGTTTGGCCATGTCGGGACCCACTCCCTCGAATGCGCCACTCGACAAGTAAGTTCTTAGGCCCTTTAAAGTCGTAGGGCTTGTTTTTTCGCTCCAACTCACCTTGAATTGTTTGCCGAATTTGGCGTGCTCGGCCCATTTACCGTGCAATTTGAGGTATTCGCCACGCGCAACAGGCGCCAACTCGCCCGCCACAGTCACCGCTACGTTATTGTCGCGCAGGCTGATTACCGCAAATCCGCTATCTTCGCTTTGGAAAATGACGGAAAGCACCTCTCCCTCGAGGCTTTCGTGGTTTTTGTCGCTAGTTGTGTTCACAGTGGTGTAGACGATTTTGGTGGTATAGGTTACACTACCTCACCCTATTTGCAGGAGACCCCGCAAATACAAAGAATACAATACCGATGATTAAGGTCCAAGTACGTCAAAACGAATCTCTTGAAGCAGCATTGCGCCGTTTCAAGCGCCAATGCAACCAGTCTGGTTTGTTCGCAGAAATGAAAGATCGCAAATTTCATATGAAAACGACAACCGAGCGTCGCCTCGAAGGCAAAGAGCGCATCCAAACGATCCGTCGCGCCGAACGCGCACGTCGTCAGGCTCGTTACTAAATCGATTTTTTACAAATCGCAAAAGCTTTGGTGTGCATGTCACGCCAAGGCTTTTCTCATTTAGCATGACTCCTAAACTTCCCGAACGCAAACGTCGCCGTGGCCAACGCGACATGAGCGCGCCTATTCAAGAGTGGCGCTTCGAAGTCGGGGCCGACTGTCATGGCGGGCGTTTAGATAGTTTTTTGGCGGGGCGTTTAGATTGGCGATCGCGTAATGGTATTAAGCAAATTATTAACGACGGCTTTGTCGAAGTATTGCCGTTCAAAGATCCGCAGCAAGCGCAGATTGCGAAAATGAAAGTTGGCTTGAAGTTGCGCACCGGTCAAGAAGTGGTGGTGCGATTAGATGTACCGGGCGGCAACAATTTTGAAGAAGCGCCGGTTGGTGAAGACCCAGGCATCATCGATGTGGTTTATGAAGATGAGCATATTGTCGCGGTCAACAAGCCGCCAGATTTGAACGTGCATCCGACGCATGGGCATTTGATTGACTCGGTAATCCATCGCATACATATTCGACATACGGCGTTATTTGGTAAGACCACCGACATGCCGACTTTATGCCATCGTTTAGATCGCGAGACAACTGGGTTGGTGGTGTTGGCGAAAGATCAAATGTCGCGCACGAAGTTGGGGCGTCAATTCGAATCGCGCACTGTGCGCAAAGCTTATCAAGCGCTGGTGGTCGGCGAAGTTGCTGATGAATCAGGAGTAATCGACATGCCAATTGGCCGTGATGCGCGCAGTGAAGTAAAGTTAC
>JAPYTC010000120.1 GCA_029941685.1 Planctomycetota bacterium
TCAAGCACTAAGTCGCGAATCGAAAGCACACCAAGTAAATCGGCATCGTCGTTTAGCACAGGTAAGTGACGAATGTGATGTCGCTCCATTAACACTCGTGCGTCATTAGCGGACTGTAATGCTCCGGCGCAAATTAATTCGCGCGTCATTACTTCGGCAATAGTCACTTTGTCAACATCTAGATTTTGCAACAATATTCGCTTAAGAATGTCACGTTCAGTAAATAGCCCAACGAGCTTCGGACCCTCCATTATTGCGGCGCAACCGACGTTGGCCTCGGCCATTGCTTTGGCCCCATCTCTAACAGTTGCGTGTTGGCTGATCGAAACCACGCGCTTCTGCTGTCCTAGTAAATCATTAAGTTGTGTCATTATAATTAGTCCTCATCTATACCCTACTACGAAAAGCCAATAAAACAAGGCCGTTGTGGCTTAGTTTTTGCCGTAAACACTAGTGATGTCTGTATTTGCGCAACTTCTTCACGTGTTGTGAAAGCATCTAAGGCTAAGTCGCGCAAATGATTTGCATCCCTTACCCCCACATGAACCAGGTAATCAAATTCGCCAGTAATGTGATAATAAGCAATAGTCTCTGACAGCTGATGAATATGCTCGAAGAACGAGTCAACCTCAGCACGTGCATGCTTAACTAGGCGAACGTGGACCATAGCCTCTAAACCGACCCCTAATTTCGTGGGATCGATGGTGGCATGAAACCCAGTAATCACACCATCACTACACAATTTCTTGTAGCGCTCGTGACAACTAGAAGGAGCCAGCCCAACAATAGCGGCGAGCTCTTTGTTACTCAACCGTGCATTATTCTGTAATTCACTGCAAATCTTGAAGTCTATTCGGTCCATACCCCCGATTATAGCACAATTACGTAGCCTATTCGATGGACTTTCCGAATAATATACGGAAAATGGTTTCCATGACGAAACACATTGACACCATTGCCGTCCACGCTGGTCGTGAAGACTTTCAAGAGTTGGGCGTGCATTCAGCACCACTAGATTTTTCTTCTACTTACCCAATCAAAGACCTGCAGTCTGGCAATGAAAGTATTGGGGGATTGGCCGCTGGTAATGCCACCGCTGACTCGCCGATCTATGCGCGATTGCATAATCCGACTGTTTACCGTTACGAATGTGCTTTCGCCAAACTTGAGAACGCCGATGCTGGTATTGCTTTCGCGTCTGGCATGGCGGCTATTCATGCGGTGTTGATGTCATTGAAAATTCGGGCGATGGATGATGGCATCGAGCGTAATCACATCGTTGCAGTACGCCCTATTTACGGATGCACCGATCATTTACTTTGTAGCGGCTTGCTCGGCTTTGATGTAGATTGGGTCAAGGAAAATGAGATTAAAGACGCCGTGCGTGCAGATACCGCGTTAGTCATCATTGAAACTCCGGCTAACCCTACCTTAAGTTTAGTTGATATTGCAGACATAGTCGCTCAAGCTGGTAAGGTCCCCGTGATGGTTGATAATACTTTTGCTACACCACTGCTGCAGTCGCCACTAGCGTTAGGTGCGACATTTGCTGTGCATAGTGCAACTAAATATCTTGGCGGACACGGTGATGTCATGGCAGGCATGGTAGCGACCAACGAAAGTTGGGCTGCGCACATCCGACAGATTCGCATTCTTACTGGAGGGAACATGCATCCGATGGCGGCATTTTTACTGTTGCGCAGTTTGCCGACATTGCCAATGCGTGTCGAGCGCGCCCAACAAAACGCAATTTACCTTGCCGAGAAATTAGACGCGCATCCTGCTGTGTCGAAAGTACACTTCCCAGGGTTGACAGCATGTGATCCACGCGGATTAGTTGCTAAACAAATGAAAGGGCCAGGCTCGGTAATCGCAATTGAAATGGCAGGCGGTTATGACGCGGCAGCATCAACCATGATGCGCACTAAGTTGTTCGTGCCGGCAGTCAGCCTTGGTTCTACCGATAGCTTAATTGAACATCCAGCCGGCCTAACGCACAACATCGTTGCGGAAGACGCCCGAGAATCTAGCGGCATCACCGAAAACATGTTGCGCCTGGCGGTGGGCATCGAAAATCAAGACGACCTATGGGCTGATCTTGAAGCAGCACTTATCTAGTTATCGACGCGCGATTAGCTTCTTCTTTTAACACTACCGCGAGCATATCAAGCAAGCTATCGGGGTTAAGTGAAATTGAAGTGATATTGCGCTCGACTAACCACTGAGTAATCTCCGGGAAGTCAGATGGTGCCTGGCCACAAATGCCGATGTACTTGCCGGCATCATGACAGGCTTTAATCGCCATCTCCATAAGTGCCAACACCGCGGGGTTGCGTTCGTCGTAACCGACAAGCGACCCCGAATCACGGTCAACACCAAGTGCCAATTGCGTCATATCGTTAGAGCCGATTGACATACCATCGAAGTGTTCGAGAAACTCTTTAGCCAATATCGAATTGGACGGCAACTCGCACATCAGGTAAATCTGCAAATTATTTTCGCCACGCTTTAATCCGTGGCTTGCCATCAACTCTAAAACCGACTTTGCTTCGTCTACCGTGCGCACGAATGGCAACATCAATATCACATTTTCAAGACCGATTTCGTTGCGTACTAAACACATAGCCTCACACTCCATGGCGAAAGCTTCTTCGAAAGAACTCGTCCCGTAACGCGCTGCACCGCGCCAGCCTAGCATTGGATTTTCTTCATGCGGTTCATACCTGTCTCCACCAAGCAAAGCAGCATATTCATTCGACTTGAAATCTGACATGCGCACCACCACTGGTCTGGGATGAAACGCAGCAGCGATGGTACTTACACCTTCGGCCAAACGCTTCACAAAATAGTCACGTGGAGATTCGTAACCGTCGATGATGTCTGAAACCTCTGACTGCAAACCGACTTCCAATGCATCAAAATCAAGCAACGCCTGTGGATGCACTTTAATACTGTTATTAATGATGAATTCGAGACGCGCCAAACCAACGCCGTCAGCGGGCAATGATGAAAAGCGGAGTGCTTGATGTGGATCACCAACGTTCAAGTAAAGCTTGGTTTCGGGCGTCTCTAGATGATCAAAAGACACTTCTTTAGCTTCGAAATCCATCAAGCCGTCGTAGACAATTCCGGTTTCACCCTCACAACAACTAATGGTCACTTCTGATTTATTAGCAATGGTTTCGGTAGCATCGTCACAGCCGACAATTGCTGGTATACCTAACTCACGTGCAATAATTGCTGCATGGCAGGTACGACCACCACGGTTAGTGACGATTGCAGACGCCGTCTTCATTACTGGCTCCCAATCAGGATCCGTGATGTCCGTGACAAGAACATCACCCGGCTTCACCTGATGCATGTTCTCAGGATCAAGGATAACTCGCGCTACTCCTTGTCCAATCCTTTGCCCAACAGCCCGGCCTGTGCACACCACATCGCCGCGCTGTTTAATATTAAATTCTTCGTGCACATAACCTGATTTTTTTTGTGAATGAACAGTTTCAGGACGCGCCTGCAAAATGTACAGGTGGCCGTCCATGCCGTCTTTGGCCCATTCTATATCCATTGGCGTCGGCTCACCGTGAACATTACTGTAATGCTCCTCAATTATCAAAGCATAGCGCGCAAGTTCTTCAACCTCGGCATCACTAATCGAAAACTGCCGTTGATCTTCTTCAAGCACGTCGATGTTGTGCACCAAACGATCTGTGTCGGGATTACGGTCGTAAACCATCTTTTGCTTTTTACTGCCGAGACGGCGCATAATGATTGCTTGGCGCTGCTGTGCAAGCGATGGTTTATATACATGAAACTCGTCAGGGTTAACCGCACCTTGCACAACGTTCTCTCCTAACCCGTATGCCGAATTAATTAACACTAGGTCTCGAAAGCCGCTTTCAGTGTCGAGAGTAAACATCACTCCTGAAGAACCGCGGTCGGAACGCACCATTTTTTGTACGCCAACCGATATCGCTATTTCTTGGGTATCGAAGCCAGTATGCGCACGGTAAGAAATTGCGCGGTTAGTGTAAAGGCTAGCGAACACGTTTTTAGTCATGCGCAGCAAATCGTCAGTGCCACGAACATTTAAATAAGATTCTTGCTGTCCGGCGAAAGAAGCATCGGGCAAGTCTTCGGCTGTTGCCGAACTACGCACCGCAACCGCATAATTATGACCATACTCCGCTTCGTCGGCGTGATAACTAGCACGTATCTCTTGCTCGAGATCAGCCGGGAATTCCGCGCGCCGAATCCAGTTGCGGATCAATGAACCCGTCTCTTCGAGTTGGTCGAGCTGTGCTGCGTCTAACTCATCGATAGTTTTTTTGATTTTTTCAGTAAGATCATTTTCACTTAAATAATATCTAAAGGCGTCGGCCGTTATCGCGAAACCACCAGGGACTTTAATTCCTAATTGGGTCAACTTATTGACCATTTCGCCGAGGGAGGAGTTTTTGCCACCGACAGATGCAATGTCTGTCAAGAGAATTTCGGTTAAAGGGATGATGTAACGCATGTCGTTCGAGGTGCTATTTAGAATACTACAAAAAAAAAGACGACGGTGACTTATATCAAGAAATTATCTAAGGATTCTGGATTAGCCAAAGCCTCGGTATTGGCTACTTGCCTGCCGTGCAGCACATCACGCACCGCGATTTCTGATATTTTTCCGCTACGAGTGCGAGGAATGTCGTCTACGGCAAGAATCTGCGCCGGAACATGACGAGGCGTTGCATTGTCGCGAATGCGCGTGGCAATCTGTTGTCGCAGCTCAGTGGTCAATGAATTGCCCGCAGTTAATACCACGAACAACATTACTTGTTGATCACCATCAATCGTATTTTTACCCACTACCACTGCTTCGAGCACTTCACTAAAAGATTCTACTTGGCGGTAGATCTCGGAGGTGCCAATACGTACCCCGCCAGGATTGAGTGTCGCATCAGAGCGGCCGTACATCACTAATCCGCCATGCTCTGTTATTTCGACCCAATCACCGTGGCGCCAAATACCTGTAAAGAATTCAAAGTATGCGGCCAAGTAACGCTTGTCGTTGTCGTCTTGCCAAAACCCAACGGGCATCGAAGGGAAAGATTGTTTACATACCAACTCGCCTGGTTCGCCAATGAGTGACTGCGCATCAGTATCAAAAATATCGACGTCCATGCCGAGACCACGTTGCTGGATTTCACCTCGCCACACTGGCGATATCGGCGAACCCAATGCGAAGCAAGACAACAAATCAGTGCCGCCGGTAATAGACGCCAACATCAGATCGGATTTAACATTTTCATAAACCCAATCAAATGACTCGGCGATGAGTGGCGAACCTGTAGACAAAATGCAGCGCAAAGAACTGAGGTCGTTTTCTACGCGTGGATTTATCTCGGCCTTTTTACAGGCATCAATAAACTTGGCCGAAGTGCCGAATACATTAATCTGCTCGCTGTCGATTAAACGAAACATTGCCGACGCGTCGGGGTAAAAGGGATTACCGTCGTATAAAACCACTGTTGCGCCCACAGCTAAAGCAGAAGTGAGCCAATTCCACATCATCCAGCCGGTGGTCGTAAAGTAAAAAATC
>JAPYTC010000121.1 GCA_029941685.1 Planctomycetota bacterium
CACGAGCAACTTTACGAAGCGCTGAGTTAGGCTTCTTGGGGGTCATGGTCTTTACTTGAGTACAAACGCCACGCTTATGTGGACATTTGTCGAGTACGCGGCTCTTTGAAACAGAGCGTTGAGGCTTACGGCCTTTGCGAACTAATTGATTAATGGTAGGCATTATGTTTATTCCTAGAGGTCTAGGCGATTGGGGCCAAGAATTTTAGCGTAATTGGCCCCTAAGTCAATCGTTATTGTGATTTATTGATTAATTGCTCTCTTCGGCGATGGCTTCAGTCGCTTCAGATAACCCAGCGCCCTCTGCTGCCATTGCGGCATCAAATGAGGCTGACATATCTGGCTCATCGTCGAATTGACGGAAATCATGCTTACGCTCGACGTGAGTACGTAGGAGGTCACGGAAACCGGTACCCGCTGGGATCAAATTACCCAAAATCACGTTTTCTTTCAGGCCGAGCAGAGTGTCTGTCTTGCCACGCAAGGCAGCTTCTGTCAGTACTTTGGTCGTTTCCTGGAAGGAAGCAGCCGAGATGAATGATTCTGATTGCACAGAAGCCTTAGTGATACCCATGATTTCAGGACGACATCCTGGCAACGCCTTTTCAGGGTCGACAGCGATTGCGTCACGGATAGCATGAAACTTCTTGCGATCGATTAGTGAGTTAGGCAGCAACTCTGAGTCACCAGCCTCGGTAACAACCACCTTACGCATCATCTGCGCCACGATGATTTCGACGTGCTTGTCGTCGATACCCACGCCCTGCGCGCGGTAAACAGATTGAATCTGGTCGACCATGTAGGCTTGCACATGTTCTTCACCTTGAATCTTAAGAATGTCGTTTGGAGGTAACTGACCATCTACTAGAGGGTCACCCGCCTTAACAAAATCACCCTCGTGTACACGCAAGTGCTTCGACTGTGGAACCATGTGTTCGACCTCGATACCCGTCTCTTCATTCTTAACGGTAATCGCACGTTTTGCGCGACGTTTCTCGCCAAGAATGACTATACCTTCGATCTCTGACATAATCGCTGGAGCCTTTGGGACACGCGCTTCGAATAATTCGGTAACACGCGGCAAACCACCGGTGATATCTTGAGTACCACCGCCCGTACGAGGTGACTTAGCCATCATCTGACCACCCTTAACCTTAGCGCCATCTTTGATTTCAATGTACGCTTGTTCAGGTAACGACGTGATGTGCAACACAGAGCCATTCTTCTTATCGAGTAGCATTAATTGCGGATGCAAATCGCCACGTGACTCGATGATTTTAGTGCGTTTCACACCGGTCTTCTCATCGACTTCGATAAGCATTGTTTTGCCTTCTTCGACATCGACGTATTGCACGACTCCGTCTTCCATGGCAAGCAAGGGTAGGAATAGAGGGTCCCACATGAGTAGTCGTGCACCCTTCTTAACTTTACCACCGTCTTCGATGAGCAAGTGCGCACCAATAGTGACGTCGTATTCATCTAGTGTGCGACCCTTAACATCGCAAACGTGAATTGAACCAGTGTTAGACAAAGCAACAGTCTTGCCCGTTGGATCAACTGTGGTGCGTAGACCTTCGTACTTTACAGTACCGCCACGACGTGTCTTTGTATCAGAAATCTGAATCGCGCGACTCGCAGTACCACCAATATGGAAAGTACGCATTGTCAACTGGGTACCCGGCTCACCGATAGACTGCGCAGCAATAATGCCGGCAGCAGTACCGAGTTCAACCAAGCTACCGCGCGACAAGTCTTCGCCGTAACAGCGTGCGCAGATACCTATGTCAGATTCACAAGTTAGTACCGAACGCACGCGGATCTTTGAGTATCCCATGTCTTCGATGCTCTTGGCCGCAGCAGCAGAAATAATTTCGCCATCGGCAACAACCAATTCGTCGGTAACACGGTCACGGATAGTATCGCGTGCTGTGCGCCCTCTGATGATTTCGCGTAATGGTATTGAGAGTTTTTCGCCGTTGTAAACAGGCACTTTAGAGATGCCGTTTAGCGTGCCACAGTCAGCTTGAGTAACAATTACATTTTGCGCAACGTCAGCCAGCTTACGAGTAAGGTAACCAGAGTCGGCGGTTTTCAACGCCGTATCTGCAAGACCCTTACGTGCACCGTGGGTTGACGAGAAGTATTCGAGAACAGCCAGACCCTCGCGGAAGTTCGCACGAATCGGAGTTTCGATAATTTCACCCGACGGTTTAGCCATCAAACCACGCATACCTGATAGCTGACGAATCTGATCGATACTACCACGAGCACCAGAGTTCGCCATAACGTACACCGGGTTAATGTATGGTTTACCATCGCGAGTGTCTTTTTCTAGCGCGACAAGCAAGCAGTTGGACACTTCGTCACGAGCAGTCGTCCAGAGGTCAATAACCTTTGAGTTGCGTTCGTTGTCGGTAAGCAAACCATCAAGGAAATCTAGACGTGTTTGATCAACTTGTTTTTGAGTTGCGCTGATGATATCCCACTTTTCGACAGGAATAAGCATGTCGTCTTTCACAATCGACAGGCCTGAACGCGTCGCCCCCTTGTATCCCAAAGCTTTAAGATCGTCAAGCAACCCGAGAGTAGCAGGACGTCCACAATAGGCATGACAATCGTGAATGATGTCGCGAATAGCACGCTTGTCGAGGATGAAATTGTAGAACGGCATGCCTTCCTTCATGCTGTCATTTACAACTAGGCGACCCGCTGTGGTGACTATCATCGTGTCTTTCTTAAGGACATGTGGCTTCTCACCATGAGCATCTTGCACCAGCATACCTTCAGGGAACAACACGTTAACACTTGAGTGTGTTTCGAGGTGACCGGCAGCGTACGCTTGGAAAACTTCGGAAAGCGAGCTGTAACAACCCGACACGCCCTTGGAGTCTTTAGTCCATTCGTTAAGCGCTTCCTTGCGCATTGACGTCATGTAATACAAACCAAGAATAATGTCCTGGTGTGGAGAAATGATTGGTGCGCCGTTTGATGGAGAGAACACGTTGTTAGTGGACAACATCAAGGTAGACGCCTCGACCTGTGCCTCGTATGACAACGGCAGGTGAACAGCCATTTGGTCACCATCGAAGTCGGCGTTATAGCCAGGACACATCAATGGGTGAAGCTGAATCGCATTACCTTCAATCAGTACCGGCTCGAAAGCCTGCATACCCATACGGTGTAGAGTCGGAGCACGGTTAAGAAGAACAGGATGACCAGCAATAACTTGCTCGAGAATATCCCACACTACTTCTTCGCGACGCTCAAGCATCTTCTTGGCAGCCTTGATTGTTTCAGCAAGACGCTGTTCTTTTAGGCGGCGAATAATAAACGGCTGGAACAATTCGAGCGCGATTACTTTCGGCAAACCACATTGGTGTAGCTTGAGTTCTGGACCAACAACGATGACTGAACGCGCTGAGTAGTCAACACGCTTACCTAACAAGTTCAAGCGGAAGCGACCTTGCTTACCCTTGATCATGTCAGTCAGTGACTTAAGTGGCTGGTTAGAGGTGCTTAGCACCTGACGCTTACAGCGGCCATTGTCGAACAAAGCGTCAACGGACTGCTGCAACATACGCTTTTCATTACGTATGATAACTTCTGGTGCATTAAGATCGATTAGGCGCAACAAACGATTGTTACGGTTAATCAAACGACGGTACAAATCGTTGAGGTCTGATGAGGCAAAGTTGCCTGAATCAAGACGCACTAACGGGCGCAATTCTGGTGGGATGACTGGGATTACATCCATAATCATCCATGACGGATCATTAGGTGAATCACGCAGCATTTCTACCGTACGCAAACGCTTGATGATGTCGGCAAGGCGCTGCTTCGAAGTACAGTTTTTCATGCCTTCGCGCAACTCGCGAGCTGTGCTTTCGAGGTTCATATCGTTGAGCAAATCGCGCACTGCTTCAGCGCCCATTTTGGCAACAAGTGCAGTACCGTGCTGCACGCGTGCACGACGGTATTCGTCTTCGGTGATGAGCTGACAACGCTTGTAGTCAGACTCACCTGGATCAGTTACGACATAATCCTGGAAGTAAACCACACGCTCGAGCTCAGTCTTTTTCATACCAAGCAAGTTGCCGATACGTGAAGGCGTAACCGAGAAGAACCAAATGTGAACCACTGGCGCAGCAAGGGTGATATGCCCCATGCGCTTACGACGCTCACGTGATGTTGTAACGAGAACACCACACTTATCGCAAGTGATACCAAAGTGTTTTTGACCTTTATACTTACCACAAGCACACTCGAAATCGCGCTCAGGACCAAAGATACGTTCACAGAATAAGCCGTCTTTTTCGGGACGGAATGTACGGTAGTTAATCGTTTCTGGTTTCTTAACTTCACCGAAAGATGCCTTGCGGAATTCTTCAGGTGAGGCCAAGCAGATTGACACGGACAGCTTATCAGAGTTGTAGTCACGAGCAGATTTCTCTGCTTTTACGGCCTCTTCGACTGGTGTTGAATTTGTTATTGTTTCATTCATTGTGTAATCCTTTATTAGTTAACCTCAGGTGCGTCAAGTTGAATGTTTAGACCGAGACCACGGATCTCGTTCATCAACACCTCGAATGACACCGGAGTGCCTGGCTCGAGAATGTTCTTACCTTTAACCATTGATTCGTAAATCTTGGTACGACCGTCAACATCATCTGATTTAACGGTCAGCAATTCTTGCAACAAGTATGCTGCACCATAAGCTTCAAGAGCCCAAACTTCCATCTCACCGAGACGCTGACCACCGAAGCGCGCCTTACCACCAAGAGGTTGTTGGGTAATCAAGCTGTAAGGGCCTGTCGAACGCGCGTGAACCTTAGCATCAACCAAGTGGTGAAGCTTCAGCACATACATGTACCCGACACAAACGTTTTGCTCGAACGCCGCACCGGTGCGTCCATCAAGAAGAGTACTTGCACCATCGGTGCGCATACCAGCTTCAGTGAGGGCCTCTTCGATTTGCTTTTCAGTAGCACCATCAAACGCCGCCGTGTAAGCACGGAAACCGGTTTTCTTGGCTGCGATGCCGAGGTGTGTTTCTAGAATCTGACCAACGTTCATACGCGAAGGCACACCGAGTGGGTTAAGAATGATGTCGACGGGTGTTCCGTCTTCAAGATATGGCATATCTTCTTCAGGAAGGATTGTCGAAATAACACCCTTGTTACCGTGACGACCAGCCATCTTGTCACCGATTGACAGGTTGCGCTTTGTCGCAGTGTAGATTTTAACCATTTCAAGAACGCCGTTTGGCAAGTCGTCGCCACGTGAAAGGCGGCTTGACATCTTGACTTTCCAGGCCTCTTTATCTTCGATGCGGTTCATGTGAATACGCACGATTTCTTCGGCCTTACCTCGGCGCGAAGGATGATCTAGTGAGTCCGGGAACACTTTTATGTATTCACGGATACGTTGCAAATCACCGAACAAACTAGCTTCGGTAACCGCCATAATCTTCTTAGTTGCAGGATCTTTAATCTTAGAACCAACGTACTCGTTAAGTTCGTCGATACAGCGCTGCAATTCGCGGCGCAAGAT
>JAPYTC010000122.1 GCA_029941685.1 Planctomycetota bacterium
GTTTAGCGCACCGGAGCAAAAGAACAAATGGTCTCTGCGTTGTAGTGTGACTAGTGAGCTGGTGCTTAAGGATGTGCGTGTGCCCGAGACGAACCGCTTGCCCAAAGCGAACGGAATGAAAGGGCCGTTATCTTGTTTAACGCAGGCACGCTTCGGCATTGCTTGGGGCGCAGTTGGTGCGGCACAGGCATGCTTTGATGAAGTGCTACGATATACCAGCGAGCGCATTATTCATGGACGGCCACTATCGTCTTTTCAGCTTACCCAAGACAAATTGGCTGACATGGGAACCGAAATTACCAAAATGCAGCTGTTGGTGTGGCGCCTTGCTCAAATGAAAGATGCTGGCACGATGACTCCACAACAAGTTTCTATGGCCAAGCGTAACAACGCTCACAAAGCGCTTGAAATTGCGCGTTCTTGTCGCAGCTTGCTAGGCGCAAATGGGATCACCCTCGAGTATCAGAGCGGCCGGCATATGTGCAACCTTGAAACCGTGTTGACCTACGAGGGCACTCACGAAATTCACTCTTTAATCCTTGGCCAGGCCTTTACTGGCGAAGCTGCATACTTTTAATATTACGATAGAAAATGACTACTTTCGCCAATCATGATTTAGCTCCAGACTACGAGTTTACCGAGATAAAATACGAACTAAGGCCTTTGGTGCTGCAAGATGGCACCGTTGTCGATGATTTGTTTAATGCTTGGATATGGCTAGACAATCCTGAACAGTACAATGCTTACACCACGCGTGCTATGGCAGAGCTAGTGCTAGCTTTGCGCCGTGCGTCTAGCAATCAGCGCGTGGTGTGCGTGGTGTTTACAGCAGTGGGTGAAAAGGCATTTTGCACCGGAGGTAACACGGCAGAATACAGCGAACACTATTCAGGTCGGCCTGACGAATATCGTCGGTACATGCGATTGTTTAATGATGGCATCTCGGCGTTGATGGAGTGTGACAAACCGGTGATTAATCGCGTTAATGGCATGCGCATTGCAGGCGGCCAAGAAATTGGTATGGCTTGTGACTTTACGGTGTCGGTTGATACTGCACGCTTTGGACAAGCAGGGCCGAAGCATGGATCTGCACCTGTTGGCGGCTCTACAGATTACCTTCCGGTATTCGTTGGAATAGCGCGCGCCGTTGAGTCATGTGCATTATGCGAACCATGGAGCGCTCATTACGCGCAGCATATCGGCTTGCTGAATGGAATCGTGCCGTCCTTGAAAATTGACGGAAAATTTATTGCCAATCCGATGGCTTACACCGAATTTATCACTGACGAGTACGGGCGGTCATTGTATGGTCAGTTTAAAACTGGCGCTGACCGCGTTGCAGCCAAAGAGATTTTGGCAAAAGCAGAAGTTGATTTTTCATTACTCGATAAAATGGTTAATGATATGTGCGCCAAGTTGGCGAACACCATGCCAGATTGCACCGTGTATACTCTCGAGCAACTACGCAAGCACAAGCTTATGCATTGGGACAAAAATCGCGAGTCAAACCGCGCGTGGTTAGGTCTTAATATGATGACAGAAGGACGCATTGGTTTTCGTACTTTTAACCGCGCGCCTCGTTCCGAACGCGAAGCGGATTTTATTGAGATGCGCCGTGCTCTCGCCGAAGGAGTGCGATACGGAGACAACTTGGCCGAACGTTGTGCGCCATACGCAAAAGACAAAGAAACTGAAAAGTGAACAAGGTGATTGTGTGCTTTTCTACAGGTATGGCTAGTCTCTAAAGTCGACGTCGCCCTGGGTGTAAAACCAGTTCTTACCATCAGTGATGGTGTCCATCTCGGAGTAGGCTACATCGCTATGACCCTTTGGATCTTCACCAAGCATCATTGAAGTGATGATGTTGTCGTCTTCGATGCGCTCGGTGATTGCGGCACCCTTGATGCTAGCAATTGCTTTTTGCGTGGTGGTTTCGTTTTCGACCGCCATACGCATGAAGCTCACTCTGCGCTTTTTAGCAGACCGTGACGCAGCTTTGAATAATTCGGTAGCTAATTGCTGGTTTTCGCCGTGCCATAAGTCGAGCACCGTGCCAACAAGCACAGTTTCGTCTAGGTATTCGCGCCAAATGACATAACCAGCTAGTTTGCCATCGGCGTAAGCCCCCAACATTTGATGTTGATGCATAGGATTGTCAAAGTAACGCCAATTAAGGGTATCCGCGTCGCGGAAAATTGAAACGCGATACAAATCACGTTGTGTTTTGAGCAATACGTCAACATCGTCACCACAACGTTGAATGCTTTTCATCTTATAATCGTCACTTGGTGAGGGTAGTGGATTGAAAATGTCAGCCACAGCACCCATCAAACCACCCACGGCACCAAAGCGTTGCACAAAAGCAGGGCGTAAACTTAAACGCAACTCCCATGGCTTAAGTGACAGAATCATGTGGTAACCAAACCACCGTATGCCCATTTTGATTACCGTCGGCTTCGATTGACCACCGAAACCCCAATTGACGCCTCGCTGTGCATTGGTTGCAATCTGCATGCCATAAGTGATGTCACGAAAGAGTCTTCCGCCGCCACGCACATCAGGATGTACTGCAATATCCCACAACATGATGCCTTTAGATTCTTTGCCGTTAACCCAGGCTTTTTTGTTCATGCCGGTACATGCTGCGACCACCTTATCGGTTTCCTGGTCGATCGCAATCACACAAAAGGGTTCGCCGCTCGGGTTTCCCCAATACTTCCATTGCACATGCTCATCGCTGCGCTTGGCACCGAAGGTCGCTTCGAACAACCGGTATATTTGCGGGTAATCATCGCGTTCTGCAACCTTAAACCGAAACTTATCGTTGTCGGCAGGCCACTTGGCTTGCTTTTCAAACCTGGCAATTGCAGCTTGCAGCTTGTCGTTTAACATGGCAACTATTCTAGCCCGGTTATCTCGCCGTTTGCTTGTAATTCCATGTGAGATGCCATTGGATCACGCGGCAAGCCGGGCATTCTGAAAATCGCGCCCGTCAAAACCACGATGAATCCTGCGCCAGCATTAATCTGCACACCACGCACTTTCAAAGTGAAACCCGTAGGACGTCCAATCTTGCTGCCGTCATCGGATAATGACCCTGGAACCTTGGCGATACAAATGGGTAGTTCACCATAGCCTAAATCAACGCATTTCTTTAATTCGCGCTTAGCTTTTGGGGACAAAATGATGTCGTCGGCGCCATAAATTTTCTGTGCTACCTTGCGTATTTTATCTTCTGGCGCATCAGTCAAGGCATAACTTGGAGTAAAGGCCTCAGAGCCGGATTCAACTGCTGCCATGACTGCCTTGGCCAAGTCGATTGCCCCTTTGCCCCCATCAGCGTGGTGCGAGCATACAGCAAATTCAACGCCGAGTTCTGCACACTTGTCGCGTACCACAGCAATTTCAGCGTCACTGTCGGTCGCAAATTTGTTTACTGCAACAATCGGCGGCTTGCCGAATGTTTGCACATTTTCAACATGCTTTTCGAGGTTAGCTAAACCGCTAATCACGGCTTCGACATTTTCGCCGGCTAATTCGGATTTAGTCACACCACCGTGCATCTTTAGTGCACGAATAGTTGCGACCAACACTACGGCTTGCGGATCAATATTTGCACTGCGACATTTGATATCGAAGAACTTTTCTGCGCCTAAGTCAGCACCGAAACCAGCTTCGGTGATGGTCCATTCTGCAAAGTGCATTGCCATCTTCGTCGCAACCACAGAGTTACAGCCATGTGCGATGTTAGCGAATGGGCCACCATGAATAAAGGCAGGGGTGCCTTCAAAAGTTTGCACTAAGTTCGGGTTCATGGCGTCGCGCAACAATGCCATCATCGCGCCTACACAATCCATTTGCTTGGCGAAGACCGGATTGTTGTTCATATCATAGCCAACAATGATGCGCTCTATACGTGAGCGCAAATCATCCATGTCACTAGATAGACAGAGAATCGCCATGATTTCGGATGCAGCAGTAATGTCAAAACCGCCTTCACGTGGTACACCCATACCCGTGCCGCCCATTCCCGAAATAATGTTACGCAATGCGCGATCGTTCATGTCCATTACGCGGCGCCACATAATTTTGCGCGTGTCTAAACCTAACTTGTTGCCGAAATGTAAATGATTGTCGATTATCGCAGCTAACAAATTATTGGTTGCTGTGATTGCGTGAAAGTCGCCAGTGAAGTGCAGATTGATGCGGTCGAGCGGCATCACCTGTGAATATCCACCGCCACACGCGCCACCTTTAACACCCATGCATGGGCCAAGTGAAGGTTCGCGTAGTGCCAAGCACACGGATTCGTTGAGTTGTGCGAAAGCCTGCGCCAAGCCAATCGAAGTTGTAGTCTTACCCTCGCCGGCTGGAGTCGGAGTAATCGCTGATACCAAAATTAATTTTGATGGCGCTTCGACAGTGCGCGGACGACTTAATGCATCGAGAGAAACTTTGGCGATGTCTTTACCGTAAGGCAGTAAGTCGGCGTTGTGGACTTTTATTGAGTCGGCAATTTCACCGATTGGGCGTGAAGTGAATTCACGTGCGATTTGTACGTCAGTTTTCATGGGAGAAAATTCTAGCGTGGCGTTATGATTGTGGCATGCGTCTGCTGTTAATAGTTTTACTTTCACTCTCTGCTTGCTCGACTTCTCAAGATAGTGCTCCGCCTAATATCTTGTTCATCCTCGCCGATGATTTGGGTTATGGCGATGTTGGTTGCTTTGGTCAGCAGCACATCAAAACGCCCAACCTCGACAAATTGGCTGCGCAAGGCATGAAAATGACGCGTCACTATTCGGGTAGCCCAGTGTGTGCGCCGTCACGATGTGTGTTGCTGACGGGCAAGCACACAGGGCACTCCTACATTCGTGATAACGACGAAATGAACGAGCGCGGCGATGTCTGGACAGACCCAGCGCTCGAAGGACAGCGGCCACTCCTTGAATCTGAAATCACCATGGGCGAAGTTTTTCAAGACGCCGGTTACACCACGTCATTTGTTGGGAAGTGGGGCTTAGGATGGACTGGCACCGAAGGTGATCCTAATGAGCAAGGCTTCGACCATTTCTTTGGTTATATCTGCCAGCGCGTTGCGCACAATTATTACCCCGATCATTTGCATCGTGACCAACAAAGAATAAGCATCAACCCTGATGGTAATGAAGTGGATTACTCTCCTGATTTGATGGTCGGCGAAGCATTAGACTTTTTAGACCACACTAAAGGTAAACCATTCATGATGATTTATGCCACGCCGGTTCCGCACTTGGCATTACAAGTACCACAAGATTCACTCGACGAATACATCGGCGCCTTCGATGAAACGCCATACGATGGTAGTAGCGGATACCGCCCGCATCATGCGCCGCGTGCTGCTTATGCGGCAATGATTACCCGTATGGATCGCGACATCGGTAACATTCTTGACAAGCTCGACGCATTGGGCGTCGCCGACAACACTATGCTTTGGTTTTGCTCGGACAATGGCCCTGCT
>JAPYTC010000123.1 GCA_029941685.1 Planctomycetota bacterium
ATGGTGCGTGCCGGCGAAGCATCGGGGCATCTTGACGAAGTGTTAATGAAAATGTCTCACTTCATGCAGGAACAAGCCCGCGTCCGCAACAAAGTTCAAGCAGCTATGACTTATCCAATGGTAATGCTAGCAGTTGGATTATTAGTTGTAGCACTATTAATTGGCTTTGTAGTGCCAAAAATTACCGTGATGTTAGCCAATCAAGGCACAGAGCTGCCTTTACCAACGCAGATTCTCCAAGGCGCTTCCGACTTCTTAATTGGTTATTGGTGGCTACTTATATTCGCAATGATTTTATGCTTGCTGGTATTCAACATGATTTATTCCTCCGACAAAGGACGTCTAAAAATCGACACTATGCTGCTCAAGGTTCCAGTAGTCGGTGATTTAATTCGCAAGCAGGCCATTGCACGTTTTTCTCAAACCTTTGCAACCTTACTAGCATCGGGTGTGCCCGTGGTACGCTGCCTCGATGTCAACCGCACCGTCCTTGGCAACCGCCTGATGGAAAACACCATTACTGATGTTCGTGAAAAAATCCTTGAGGGAGCCGATATTGCGGGCCCCATCAAAGCATCTGGCGTATTCCCGCCGCTGCTCGGATACATGATTGCCGTTGGCGAGCAATCAGGCGAATTAGATCTTATGATGCAACAAATTGGCGACAGCTATCAAGAAGAAGTTGAGCTCGCCACACAAAAATTCACCTCACTAATCGAGCCGGTATTAATTCTAATATTGGCTGTAATGGTTGGTTTTATCATTTTGGCTATTTTATGGCCAGTGTTACAGATGACACAAAACTTTTAATCATGAAAACAACAAGAAACTCTAAAACACGCCGCGCCGGATTCACTTTAATTGAAATCATGGTGGTAGTGCTAATCATTGGCTTGCTACTAGGTACCGTCGGCAAAAACATCTTCAGTGCTCTATTCTCAAGTCAGCGCCAAATCGCTATCAACCAAATCTCGTTGTTCGAAGATGCGATTAGTACTTACTACTTAACGAATTCTTCATACCCAGAAAGTCTCGAAGACTTAACTGAAAAAGACAACAATGGTCAAGCGCTCATGAAGCGTATCCCTCTCGACCCATGGAAGAACGAGTACATCTACGAAATTGATTCCGATGGCACACCATTCTTTATCTGTTTCGGTAACGACGGTGCTCCGGGTGGCGAAGACATGGATGCCGACATAGACTCGCGAACGATGCACGATCAATAATGCAACGCCAGCATCCAAGCACTGCTGGCTTCACACTGATTGAGATTACAGCAGTTGTAATTATCATTTCACTGCTTATGAGTATGGCAATCGTGCGGCTTGACAGCACCCTACCATCCACACGTAACGAATCGGCGGCACGCGAATTGATTGCGACCCTCGACTTTGCGCGCTTGCAAGCCATTGGTCGCGGCCATCAGTACGCCGTTGTTCTCGACTTTGACGAGCAGCAATACGGTATTCGTATGCCCACAGACCAAGATGGCAAACAAGTCGCCGACGACGACGACAAACCGATTCTACGTTGGCACCCCATGGCCGATGGCGTCGAATTACGCAGCATCCTCGATCCACGCGGTGTGCGCATCCGCGAAGGGCAATACCCGGTGCCATTTAATTCACAGGGTGCGGCGCGTGATGTTTATATCTACCTCGGCGCCATTGAAAACACCGACTACGAAGTGACCATTCGCGTGCTTGGCTTAACTGGCATTTCTAGCGTTGCTCGTGGAACACTAGAACCTTCAATTTATTCCGAAAGTGATTTTTAAGCGCACCCCACTCAAAAACGGCTTTACGCTGCTTGAAATCATGGCGGCTGTAACTTTGCTTGCCTTGATTTTTACCACAGTGATGCAAATCAGAGCAGGAGCCATAGACAAAGCTGACCGTGGTCGCTCACTTTCGATTTCTTCCCGCCTCGGAAAGAGCTTGCTGCATCAAATCGAAGCCGGCCTAGTCATTGACTTGCATGACGGCTATAGTGGCGATTTTTCAGAAGAAGGTTTTGGACAATACAAATACGTCATTGGCGTCGGCGATTCTTCGCAATACTCGAGCATTTCTGCTAATGATCTCGAAGACGTATGGCGTGATTACCGCAAAAACCAAGCCGAAGATGCGACGGCCGAAGAAGAAGAACAGAAGCCTGAGTTCACTCGCGTCTTCATTACCATCAGCTACCCGATTTCTGCTGGCAAGGAAACTCAAGATTACGTACTTGAAGCTCTTGTCGACACATGGGCTGTCGAGCGCGATTTCGAGCTATACGACTTCTTGTGGCCCGAGCTAGACCCAGAGGAGATCCATTGATTTCGCTACGCAATCGTCACGGATTCACTCTTCTTGAAGTGCTTATATCATTAGCCATCATGGGGATGGTTATGGCAACAGTGATGCAAACTGTGCAACAAACACGCATGGCTGTCGACGCCATCCATAACATTTCCGAGACAGAAAATGTCGGGCCGCGCATTCTTGACCAAATTCGCCGCGACATTGAAAACCTCGCGATATCTGACGTTAGCGATTACGACCTACTCAAAGGAGAAGACGAAACTCTTATCGGCGCTGGTGCAGACAAACTCGATTTGATTGTTAACCATCGCAGTTATATCCCGGCTTTGTCTGATGATGGCAATCGCTTACTGCATCCTTACCTAAATGAGGTCGGCTACCGTCTAAAGCAAAACCCGCAACGCTCTGACTTTTTAGAGCTTTATCGTCGCGAAGACCCGCTTGTAGACGACGAGCCCTACCGCGATGGTTCCTACGCATTGATTTACGATCGGATTGTTAGCTTAGACATTCAATACGCAAAACGTCCCGACTTCGACATCATTTGGGACGACTCCTGGGATTCGCAGCAAGAGCAAGCACTGCCTTTTGCGATTAAGATTTTTCTAGAAATAGAAATTCAGCCGCGGCGCTCGGTAGAAAGCCTGAATATTATTCAAGCCAATCGCGCGCGACTTAGTTTCGTCGACGTTATTCACATCCCTGAAGAAAAGCGTTGGCGTTTCCGTCATCATTTCCAGCCCGACCGAATGGATAACGACGAGCAAAACACAGGTGACGGCACCGCAACTGGTGACACCGGGCAAGGCATGGACAACGCCAACAGTACTGGACAAGGTGCGGCTGGCCAATTCGGTGAGGAAGACGACAGCGACAAAGAACGCTAGTGAATGACTAGCTAATCGTTTGTTGGCCGCCCATGTAAGGCTGTAACACTTGCGGGATATTCACCGTGCCATCAGCATTTTGATGGTTCTCGAGTAGAGCAATCAATACACGCGGCGAAGCAATAACCGTATTGTTAAGCGAATGGCAGAATTGCGGCTTATCATTACCTGACTTGTAGCGCAAATTTAAACGACGCGTTTGAAAGTCGTGAAAACGAGATGCGGAATGAGTCTCGCCGTAGTTACCACGGGACGGCATCCATGTTTCAATGTCGAATTTCTGAACCTGTCCTTGGCCGAGATCGCCGGTACAGACATTTACCACCCGGTAAGGCAATTCGAGAGCTTGCATTAAATCGGTGGCATGCCCCAGCATGCGCTTGTGTTCTGCGAGTGACCAATCTTTGTCGTTTGGTCCGAGCACTACTTGCTCAACTTTCCAGAACTGGTGCACGCGGTAAAGTCCTTTGGTGTCTTTGCCATAGGTTCCCGCTTCACGGCGATAACATGGCGACAGCGCAACACGGCGTAAAGGCAACTCGCTAACATCCAGCACTTCACCTGAGTGGATTGAAGTGAGTGGCACTTCGGATGTTCCGATTAACGCCAAGTCATCACGTTCGGCGAGGTAAGCTTGCTCTTCGCCACCAGGGAAATACCCCGTGCCTTCCATGCAAGCGCGGTTCACTAAAGTCGGTACAGAAACCAACTGAAACTCGCGAGCCAACATGTGGTCGATAGCGTAATTAAGTACCGCACGTTCGAGTCGCGCGAGATCACCGAGTAGCAAATAATTGCGTGACCCAGAAATTTTAACGCCACGCTTTATATCAAGAATACCCAGCTTTTCAGCTAAGGCATAATGACTCTGTGGGTCAAAATCAAACTGCGTAGGTGTTGAGTAAGTGCTAATTTCTACGTTTTCGCTGTCGTCTTTACCATCAGGAACATCGTCAGCTGGCGGCATAGGTAGACGCATCGCGATGTCTTGTACAACCACACGCAAATCTTGCTCGGCCGTTTCAAGCTCCTTCAGCGATAGTTTCTTTTCGCGCTGAGCGGCAAGTGCTGGCTCGCGCTCGGCAGCAGTCATCGCACCCAACAAAGCGGACGACGTTTTTAATTCGGCGCGCAAGTCTTCTACCTGCTGCAACACAATCCGATAGGCCTGATCCTTTTCAATAAAATCATCGACCAACTCGGGCTGCATGCGTTTACGTTTGGCCGCGTCGCGAACAACGTCGGTATTTTCTCTAAGCCATTTTGGGTCTAACACGGTACTAGATTACTTAACTGTTATGGTGGTTTTCAAATTGCCAAACCAAGGATGCTTCTTGTAGACAAGAGTTACGTCGACTTCAGTGGCTTCTTTGCGCAATTCTAAACTAGCGGCCATCGGATAAAAGAACCTATCCCACAATTCAGACGCTTGGTCGACGGTAGGCATAGCCAACAACGTTGGCTTTTGCCCTTTCACAATGACCTCAATATCAAATATGGGCTCTCCGGCGAATCGCAACCAGCGCTCTCCATTATCTCCGACCAGGTGCAAGTCACGCCCGCTGATAGACAAATCTACCCCATCAAGGACTGACTTAGTCGCAAAGTTGAATTTTCCGCCGATGAACAGTTCCGGAATTTCTTCACTGTTCTCTTCAATATCAAACAACATGACCTTATTGGGATCAGGCAAGACCAAAGCCTCAACGCCATCTTTGGCACCGAAACGCGCTTGCAAAAAACGGTAACGGCCAATCGGAATCATTTTCTTTTTTGGCAACGCCATCAAGTCAATAACTAGCCCCGATGTTGCCGACGATTCGCTAGCGATTAACACTGAGAGCGGCTTAATTTTTTTAATACCCTTATAGCTAAACTTGAGTTCTCCCAAAGTGGGTCGCACAGGCACCAAGGTAAGCTCATCAGGGTTAAGTGGAGAATCGAGCAAGACTTCATACCACTGACCTTTTTTATCGAACACGAAGCGGCTGAATGGCTGCGAATGGTTTTGGTTGCCGATGGTAATTGCGTCAGGGCGCCAAAACCATTCCGTCGGCAATAGTCCTTCGCACCATGCCATTTTGAATTCGGTGTAGCCGAACTGGCCATCGACGTTGGTATCATAAATAACAACCTTGCCGATTTTGGTGTCAAACTCGCGGGCCGAAGGCGAACGATAAAAATAAGTGCCGGTAGTCGCTGTAGGCGTAAGATTAATTTTGATGTCTTGATACATCGAATCTTCACTACCACCAATGATTTCGATTGAGTAAGGATACTCTTTGCCG
>JAPYTC010000124.1 GCA_029941685.1 Planctomycetota bacterium
ATCATGGATTGGTGGCTGCGATTTGGAATTCTTTCAATCACAAGGTGGTCTCCGCGGCCGCAAGGCACAAGTCTTTGAGGGCGGACTTCGGGTACCCACTATCGTGCGCTGGCCAGGGCAGGTAGAGCCGGGTAGTGAGAGCGATTACGTCAGCGCATTTTGGGATTGGCTGCCGACATTTTGCGAGGCGTCACACCTTACTCATCAAGCACAAGACGGCGAGTCATTGGTCGCGGTGTTGCAGGGTGAGCAGATCGGACGACGTCAAAAGCCATTGTACTTTGAGCATGCGCGACGTGCTCAAGCGATCATCGATGGCGACTTTAAGTTGTTGCGCACCAGGCAAGATGCTCCTTGGCAACTTTACAATTTACGGCTTGATTATGCCGAAGCAAATGATTTGTCGGCCGATAACCCACACAAGGTTGCTGAATTAATAGAACTCATTGCAAAAACGCGAGTGGCGTCTACTATATTCCCTTTGAAGAAAGATATAGAAAATCCTAAATGATGAGGAGCGGTATAATCCTTGCTAATCATGATGAATAAAAAATGGTTCTTGGTAATTGCGTCTCGAAGTGCAAAACTCAGCTGGGCGCCCAATAATGTTGTCAAATCCGATATATTTCATCGACAACAATACTATTCCGCCTGTTAATAGGGCACCTTAACTGCTAAAGTATGAGTCTATGCTTGACAGAGATAAATCCGTTTTAGCGCTAGCATGCATTGGCTTGCTGGCATCATGTGGCGACGCACCGGTGGGGCCACCGACGACTCAGCCTAATCTGCTAATGATTACCTTCGATACCTTGCGCGCCGATCACCTTGGCGCTTACGGTAATCTAGATGGCTTAACCCCTAATTTCGACCAGCTTGCAGCCGAGTCGATTAAGTTCACTAATGCATACGCAGTGAGTTCAACGACTGGTCCTTCGCACGCGACAATTTTTTCAGGTCTATATCCGAATGAGCATGGTGTGCTGAAAAATGGCGTGATGCTATCTGACGATGTGGTGACCATTGCCGAGGTGTTGCGTGATAACGGCTACAGCACTGCGGCTTTCGTAAGTAGTTACATCGTCAAATCCGATTTTGGCTGGGTGCAAGGATTCGATAAGTACGATGAACATTACAATTTTGCACGACGCCGTTGGGGTGGTCTTACCGTAGATACCGCCAGCGAGTGGATTGCCGACCAGCCGAATGACAAGCCATGGTGTGTATGGGTGCACTTCATGGACCCACATAAGCCATATAAGCAGCCAGCCGAATATCTCGAACCGTATATCACTTCTGAGCTGAGTGGCAACGATTTAGATATGGCTAGCTATAAAGGTGCAGTTGCGTATATGGATAGCGTGCTACCTAAATTGATCAATACGATCTCTTCACAAGAAGCGGGTGCCGGGACACTGATGGCGATAACCTCCGACCACGGCGAGTTGTTTGGCGAGCATGGTCATTATGGCCATGGTGGTGGATTGTACGAAGACACGCAACGCGCGCCATTGATATTCAAGCACACTTCATTGAAGCCGCAGCAAATAGACACCATAGTTGGCTTGGTGGATTACACTCCGACTGTGCTTGACATGTTAAATATCGATGCCGGTACTGAGATGAGTGGCAAGAGTCTAAGACCCATGATTGATGGCAGCGACGCAACAATGCGTACCGTGTTTATGCAGCGCCGCATCTTTGACGAGTCAAGCGTCGAGCAAATTCTTGCTGAGACTGGCGCTAATGTTAGCGGGTCGCAGTGGTCTGTTATCGATGGCGACTACAAACTTATTCTTGCTCCTGAGGCTAACGAAGTTCAGTTATTCAACTTAAACACTGACCCACAAGAGCTCGATAATGTTGCGGAAACTGATTCCGTCCAACTGCGTAAAATGCGCGTCGTATTAAGCGCGATTCTTGATGCTCAAACATTAAGGGTTAGCGCCACCGAGCTAAGCGACGAGGTTTTGCAAAACCTCGAACAGCTCGGTTACGCTAAGTAAGTGTGTTTACAGACACAGTGATGCACGATCGATTGCACTAGGCAATGGAGTGATGGTCGGTGAGTTACTGTTCACGCTGATGATGTTCGAACTACTATCGCTGGCTGAGGTTCTAGTTAGGCCTAAACTGACATCGCTGTCAGCTGTTGAAACAAAATTGACGTTGGCTCCAGAGCCGAATGTCGAACACGAGCTAATAACAGTATCGTTTGCATCGAAACTCATTGTAAAGAAGTTGAAATCGGTGCTGTCGTTGTATGCGCCGACAACATTTGCTGCGGTCTGATTCGGGATTAGGCCCTCAAAACTACCATCAACGAACGCGACGAATGAGCTTAGTGATAATGCACTTCCGAGATTGTCTAGGCGGTGCAGTGATGGGGTAATGCTTCCGTTATTGATGTCAGTAACGGAGCCCGCGGCAATGAAGTCACCGGCAGCATCAAGCACTACGTCGTTGTGTGTGATGTCGAGTAGACCAGCAGGGTCGGACAAGGTGTTTGACCAAATGACTGGGTTAAGCACTAGATTGGGATCATACAGTGAGCTGTATGCGCCAAGCGATGAGCCAGATTCGTCAGTACCAGCAAGCAGGATACCATTGGCAGTGTTGCGTGCAGATTTAATGTTGACTGATGATCCAGTAGTGCCGCCGTAGTTAAACCTAGCATCACCATCGTTCTCGATAATAAGGATGCCTGAGTCGCTTAACGCTAAGAAGAAGTCGCCGGTGTAAGGCACAAGAGCATTAATGATGTGAGTGCCGATATCGTATTTAAGTTCGTCGGCTTCGTTGCCATTACTGTTAAGTACCACAACAACCGTTTCGTCTAAATAACCACTATAGACAGCTAGTAGTGCGCCACCGTCGTCGAGCTCAATTACAGCCGAAACCGAGTGAGTGCCGCCAACGATCGTCACCGCCTTCGACCAAAGGAGGTTGCCGACAGCATCGACGGACATTCATGTCGATGCCTGAACATTACCATTGTCAAAAGTCATGGCTAGAGTGACGCCGTTGTCATCAGCGCAACTTACACTCGCGTGGGTTAATGCATAGCCTGTGTTTGGCAATGCAGCGTCGATGCTCACCGAAAACAGCACGTCGCCCTGGCCATTTAGATTAGTAAGCAAAGGGTTGCTGCCAGGTATGTTGAGTACGAAAGCCGAACCACTTTCTAGCACTTGCGAGTAGAAGCCTTGAGGTTGCGAGCTTGCGCCGGCCAATTCGTATTCTAAAGAGTTGGCGAAAGCATTTTCTTCGGTAATGGTAATCGCTGCGGATGCCGTGTGCGACAGTCCACTTGGATCCTCAATAGTGTAAACAAATGATCCAGCGTCACCGAAGTAGTCGGCATTTGGAGTGAAAACAACTAGGCCAGCGTTCAGGGTAATCGTGCCGTTGGTGACCGATGCGCCATCGACTGCCGTTACGCTAAGTATATCGCCATCGATATCGGTGTCATTGTCTAGAACAGAAAGAGTGGCGCCTTGTGAATTCTCCATGACATCAAAGGTGTCATTTGTCGCAACCGGTGCGTCATTGACTGGAGCAACGTTAATAGTTACTAGGCCGGTATCGAAGCCACCGTAGCTGTCTGTGACGGTGTATGTGTACGTCGCTACTCCATTGAAGTTGGCATCGGGAGTGAAAGTGGCATCGTCAATTCCTTGTGATACGCTACCATTTGTCGCGTTGCCCACTGAATCAAGAGTAAGGACATCGCCGTCGATGTCGGTGTTGAATGTACTGAGCAATAATGTAGTCGCAGAGCTATCTTCATCACAGTTGTCGCTAGTGCCGCCGGCGATCGGGTCGTCGTTTACCGGAATTACGGTGATTGTTACCGATGCTGTGTCAAAACCGCCGTTGCCGTCGGTAATCGTGAAGGTGTAGGTGTCAACACCGTTGTAGTCGGCATTCGGAGTGTAAACCACCACATCTCCGACAATTTGACAGCTGCCATTGTTGCCATCAGTCGTGCCGCTAATTGACAACACATCGGTCGTGTCGACATCGCTAGATAATGCAATAACATTAGTGCTGGATGCTTCATCTTCGTTACAGCTATCGGTGCCGTCAGTGGCTACCGGATTATCGTTAACCGGGCTTACTGTCACAGTAATCGTCGCGGTCGCGGTGGCGCCGTCATTGTCTGCAAGTGTGTAGGTGTAGCTATCGATGCCATAGTAATCGGCGTTAGGTGTGTAAACCGCATTGTCGCCATTAATGCTGACGATACCGTTATTCGCAGTGCTTACGCTAGACAGGCTAAGGTCGTCGGCAAGGTCAATGTCTGATCCAAGAGCAACGACATTAGTGCTGACAGAATCGTCTTCGTCGCATGAGTCAGCAGCATCGTCGGCCGTTGGGTCGTCGTTGACAGAGTTGACCGTAATACTAATTAAACCGCTTGCGAAACCTCCAGCCGAATCACTAATCTCATAAGCAAACGAATCAGAGCCGTAAAAGTTGTTGTTTGGTGAGTAAGTGTAAACAGTATTGCTGTTCGTCAAGCTACCATTGCCAGGATTAGTTACAAAAGTGATAGTTAGGGTGTCGCCATCGATATCTGACATTAGCAAAGCAAGGTCAACGTCGCCAAGTGAGTCTTCGTCAACGACAAGGGTGTCGTTGTCTGCGATTGGGTCGTCATTAACGGGTGCAACATGAAAGGTAACAGAGTTGCTTGCCGTATCTGGCGTTGGGTCTTCATCAGCAACCGTGTAGACGAATTCGGCGTCACCATTGAAATTGACGTCAGGTATGAAAGTAACAACGCTACCAACAATGGTTGCGCTACCACCCACTAAACTGCTGGTGTCAATGGAGTAGGACATCTGAACCGGATCAGCATGCTCAGCGAATAGGGACAGATCTAATTCTTGACCGGCACTGTCTTCGTCGGTGTTTTCTTCGGCAGGATTCGCAATCGGTGCGTCGTCTTGATTGATGATGACGAGGCTAACTAAACCGCTTGCAGTAGTGCCAATGTTGTCTGAAATTTCGTATTCAAATGAATCGTTACCAAAGTAATCAGGGTTTGGGGTGTAGGCAGCCGTAAAGTTGACCGTGTCGATAACTACGGTACCGTGTGCTGCTTCAACGAGTAGGTCGGCTTCTAGTGACACCTCGTCATTTTCATCGACATCAGAGGACAGTGCAGCGAGGTCGATTGTTAAGGCCGTAGAGTCTTCGAGGACGTTGTCTATCAATAGGTCGTCTGCATTTGGTGCATCGTTAACCGGCGATACGGTGATTGTTACCTCTGCTGTATCAAAGCCTTCGCCGTCGGTAATCGTGAAGCTATAGGTGTCAACACCGTTGTAGTCGGCATTCGGAGTGTAAAGCACCACATCTCCGTCAATTTGGCAGCTGCCGAAATCGCCATCAGTCGTGCTGACAATCGACAACAC
>JAPYTC010000125.1 GCA_029941685.1 Planctomycetota bacterium
GCTTTTACGAGATATTGCGATGAAGGAATTTGTGTCGATGCAACTTTCAGAGTTCGCACTGCCACGAATGAGCTTTAATGTAAGCCCTTTTGAATTGCTAGACCCATCTTTTGGCAAGAGCCTTATGGAACACATCGGTTCTTACGATATACCCTTTGAGTTGGTGACAGCCGAAATTACCGAGAGTGCTTCGGTGTTTGAATCAGCAGACGGACTGCAAAATTTAAGAGTGCTAAAAAATTCCGGAATGGGCTTAGCCGTTGATGATTTTGGTTCGGGCTATACTTCTTTGGTGGCTTTAAGTGAGCAACCACTGACCGAGTTAAAGATTGATAGATCGTATCTAGAGGAGATCGCCGATAACAACAAACTACTTGCTGTGGTTACGAATATTGTACAGTTGGCAAATGACATTGATGCCGTTTCGGTTGCTGAGGGTATTGAAAATAAAGAACAACTCGACCTCTTGCGAGAATTAGGTTGTGATTATGGTCAAGGATATTATTGGTCGAGGCCCATCCCCGTGGAGGATTTGAGCATTCTGTTGCAGTCGCCTCAACCATTCCGCCCATAATCTTGGGACAACCTAATCATCAATAAACCCATGAGAAACACCACACTAAGTCTGGTCTTCCTAATCGGCCTCATTAGCTTTGTCGCAGGGCTGCTTGCTCAAGAAGAAGCGCCTAGCCCAAGCCCACTGCGCATTCTAGTTGCAAATGACGATGGCATCGATTCGCCAGGATTGCATGCGCTAGTGTTGGCGCTGTCAGAAATCGGTGAGGTGGTAGTTTCGGCTCCAGAAGAAAATTGTTCGGGGGCTAGCCACTCGAGCATAGCATTCAGTGGTACGCACCGTGCTAAACAAATTGACATGCCCGGCGCGATTAAAGCGTGGGCGGTTGAGGGCACGCCGTCCGATGCGGTAACTTGGGGGGTATTAATGGAAGGCAGCGAAACGAAATTCGACTATGTAGTTTCGGGCATCAATGGTGGCTCTAACGTCGGTGAAATTGCGCATTACTCGGGTACTATCGGTGCGGCCATGGAAGGTGCGGGATTAGGCATTCCAGCGATTGCCGTTTCCCAATCGCGGCAAGGAAGTCACGTAGTATCTTGTAAGGTCGTCGTAAATTTAATCACTCGCCTTGAAGAAAAGGGCGCGCCTAGCGGCATTGTGTGGGCAGTCGAAGTGCCCAAGGTAGATGCCGATAAATGGCCAGAAATCGCAGTGGCACCGATGAGCGGCAGGTATGTGCAAGCCGTTGGTTTCGATACTAAAGAAAACGAAGACGGCGAGGGATTAATCTTTCGTCCGCAATTGAAGTTCGAGCGCGAATTTGAAGAAGGTGGCAGCAGTGCCGCGTTTATGGCGGGCAAGGTGGTGATTACGCCGTTGCGTTACGATTGGAGTGCGTACGACGAGATAGAGCGTTTACGTGAGTGGGATTGGGGTGGGGATTGATTCATTCGAGGACTGTTAAGTCAGTGACTACGATGCAGAGCAAGCTGCTTACTTGGTTTGAGCAACAGCGCCGTGATTTGCCGTGGCGTGGCGAGCGTAATCCCTATGCAGTATGGGTGTCCGAAATCATGTTGCAGCAAACGCAGGTCGAAACCGTCATTCCGTTTTTCGAGCGGTGGATGTCACGCTTTCCGGATGTTACGGCTTTGGCACAAGCGAGTGAATCTGAGGTGTTACAACACTGGTCAGGCTTGGGTTATTACCGGCGTGCAAGGTATTTGCATCAAGCCGCAAAGTATTTCGTCGATACGCATCATGCGCAGTTGCCCTGCACTCAGTCGGAATGGCTTAATGCTCCCGGAGTGGGTGCTTACACTTCGGCGGCGATTGCCTCGATTGCCTTTGGTGAGCGAGTCGCCGTAGTCGACGGCAATGTGAAACGAGTGGTGGCGCGTTTGCAACGACTCAAGTTTGTGATGAATGATCGCGCATTGCATGTCGCTGCCGAACAATGGTCGCAGCAGCAAATCGAATCAGCATCCTGCGCCGCCGGTGATTGGAACGAGGCGCTGATGGAACTCGGGGCGACCGTCTGCCGTCCGCGATTGCCGTTATGTGAAGTTTGCCCGATAAACGAAAGTTGCCAGGCGCATCAAGAGGGTGACGAGCCCACCGCGTATCCGTTGCCGGCGAAGCGTAAGGCGTTTAAGAAAATGGAAATCGATTACGTATGGGCGACGCGTGAAGGTCAGTGCGTTTTATTACCTCGTAATCAAGGATGGAATCTAGGTTTATACGAGTCGCCGACTCGTGAGCAATGGCAGGGAGAAGTCGGTGAGTTACTCGGTGTAGTGAGCCATACGATTACCCACCATAAAATCAGCGCGCGATTTTTCGCCGCAGCAGATTTGGACGAGCATCGACAGCATTACTGTGACCCAAGTAGCGTCCCGCTTTCAGGGTTGATGCGCAAGTGGTTGGCGCGTTGCCCCGTGAGCGATGGAATATTTGAGCTACCGACCGCCAGCATGCGATAGTGTTGATTGGTGTTGGTTCAGCCAAAGAAACCGGACTTCGCCGGTGATGAATGGGCCAAGGTGGCTGCTGTTACCAGTCTCGTTGCGCCAATTTACATAAGCCTGTTGATGCTCGCGTGTCCGCCATGTTTCATAGATCCAGACTTTGTCGTCTTCAAGTTCGTTGGTCCAGACGGTAGCGGTTTTACACCCCTCAAACGCACGCGTGTCGACAAGGATGGCGTTGAGTTCATTTATAAATTCGCCACGGGTTTCTGGATGCACCGGAAACTCGACGATTATTTTTTGTGGTGCGACGCAACTGGTAAAAATAGCGCTGCATAGGATTAATAGCGTGAGTAGGATTCGCATGTTTTGCATTCTACTGCAAAGCATCAAAATATATATGGTCAGGGGTGCAAAACCCACTGTGCAACAGTATGGGCTGACCAGCTTTAATGATGCCGATACTCGGAAAACCGTGAGCGTTTAACCGCCGGCGCAACTCAAAATCATCTTCGAGTTGGCGTTGGGTTTGTGGCGCATTCAATTCCTCTAAAAACAACGAACGCGGGATTTCTAATTGTTGTGCAAGGTCGGCAAGTACTTCGTCATCTGAGGGGTTTTTTGCTTCAAGATAATAGGCATGTTGAATTGCTTCAAACATTTCGCGCTCAAGATGAAAGCGCCGCGCGACAATTACTGCACGACACGCGACCCATGTGGAGCGCCGTGGTGAACATTCCGTCCAGAAATCGAAATTGAATTTTGCGCCACTGGCTTTCGCGACGTCGCGCCATGCTTGTTGAACATAGGTACGAGTTGCTTGGTCCATTGCTGCGGTTGAGTCGGGAGCAAGACCGCCGAGCACGAGTTGTACTTGATGATTGGGGTAAGTGCTTTCGATTGCCGCCAAGGTCGGTACAAACCCCCAGCACCACGAACACATCGGATCTGCAATGTAAAGTAATGGGGTGTCGCTCAAAGTTCGATTGGGTATAGCCGGTTATTGGCGGAAGTCATTGGAAGTGCTTATTACCCGCCTTCTACTTCGCCCATTCAACAGCCAACCGATAGGCGTATTGCGTACCAACAACTGATAACTTGCTAATAGTATCACGGTTAAACTTGCGCAAATAAACACAAACTTAAGGCCGGGGTTAGTATCCCATTCTCTTACATAATCTTGCGCAAGTATGACGAGCGGTAGGTGAGCCACATACATCCAGTAGGAAGCATCGGAGACATAACGCACCCATGCATTTTCAGTGGCAAAAACCTTGCGGCACAAACCAATGAGCCCGAAGCTCATTAAGCAAGTGTAGGCTGCTACCCAACAGGCCATCGATTCGGGATTGCCGGCGCCCGGTTCGAGGTGACCTAAGGTTATGAGCAGTGCGCCAAACGCAGCGGGCAGAGTCAACCAGAAATAACGTCCCAGGCGTTCTTCTTGATCATCGCTTAAGAAATAGGCGGCACCAAAGAAAAAGAACACGGCGTAGTATCCTAGTATCGTCAAGTTGGGCAAAATCACATCCGAGGTGGAGGGGCCAAGTGATTCGGGGCCCATTTGCAATTGGTATAAAGCGACAATCGGTATCATCCACAAATATCTCAAAGGTGTAATCACTAACGGGCGTAGTCGTGCTAGGCCGCGCAAGTATTTTTCAGCCACCGTGGTGCAGCAAAAGAGAATGACCAGTAATAACAAATACCACAAAAACCACAGGTGATGAAAACTAAAGTGCGGCGTGTAGTCAGAGTGGGGCAGGAGTTCGAATACAGCTTCAGAGTCTGCGTAGTAACGTTCTTCGTCAAGAGGCACGTTTAGCAAGCCGGCAATCATCTTTGCAATGCCCAAGATGATTGGGCGAGCCTCGGGTGTGACCATGTCGAGAGCTAAAGCGCCATCGTCGTTTTTTAGCTGAAGATCTGCACCACGTTCGAGCAGTAACTCCGCTGAGTGTGGACGACCAAAGAGTGCAGCCCAATGCATCGCGGTACTGCCACGGCTGTCAGTGGCATTGATGTTGGCGCCATGGTCGAGCAGGATGGCGGCCATTTCAGGTTGACCCAGTCCGGTGGCCCAATGTAATGCGGTGATTTGGGTTTCGGGAATGTGGTTGACGTCGGCACCTTGCTCAATGAGCAGTAATAGTGATTTGCCATCGTTAAGGCGGATGGCGACTTCAATGAGCAAGTTTATCTTTTCAGGATCTGTTTGGCCGATAAGATCATCGCGGTTGAGCGGTGCGATGTCTGGCGCTTTGACCGATGCTGAGCTTGTAACTTGAGGTCGGTTTGCGTATTGAATCGTCCACATTGTCGCTGGGATAATCGTGAAGCAGCCGACGATTAGTGGCACCAAGATGCGTTTAACGCGGTGCTTTGCTAAGAATAAAACACCTCGTTTACGCCATAGCATGGCCGTAAAGAAACCACTGAGCAGAAAAAACAGGGGCATGCGAAAACCATGAATCGCGGCGAACAACAAATAATAGGAATTGTTTTGCTCACTGTCTTGCACTGGCCACGGGAAAGGCATGAAGGATAATGATGCGTGGAGTGCGATGCCGAGCAGCATGGCGAAGCTACGTAGAGCGTCGAGGTGATGCAGGCGTTTTGGTGTTGCGTTCATGTCAGATACTGTATCGATGCGTGGTGGTAGATACTGATACGGGGATGGTGAAGGTGCTTGGCGAGGTTTGAGCGAAGTAGGGTGAATTAGAACGAAGTTTGAATGCTTTAGTCGACTGCCCAAAAATCGAAATTGAATTTAGCGCCAGTGGTTTGCGCGACGGCGTGCCATGCTTGCTAGACGTAGTCGCGAGTGGCTTGGTCCATCGCTACAT
>JAPYTC010000126.1 GCA_029941685.1 Planctomycetota bacterium
CTGTCGGCTCAACGCTAGCGGCCCTGCACGGAAGCTATCTTAAAAACGACCCTGAAAAATTTGCCGACGTAAGTTGGTGGGTTCTAATCGGTGTCATCCTTGGCGCACGTATTGCTTTCGTAATCGTCAACGCCGAGCACTACATAGACCATCCTGGCGACATCCTAAAGATATGGGAAGGCGGCCTCGTGATGTACGGCGGTCTAATCGGTGCCATCACGATGGGGGCGATTAAGGCCAACAGGCTTGGTATGCCTAAATGGCAAACACTCGACTACGGCATCACCGCTGGTTTTCTAGGCCAAGCGATTGGTCGACTCGGATGCCTTGCTGTCGGCGACGACTTCGGTGCACCCACCAATCTACCGTGGGCAATTTCTTTCCCCGACCCTCTTCCGACTGGCTCCGCATTCCCTGCCGAACTCTCAACGGTACCTGTACACCCTACTCAGCTGTACATGTCGGCCAAAGCGTTATCGTTATTCTTCCTTGGCAAGTGGCTACTTAAAAACAAAAAGTTTCACGGCCAAGTCAGCGCGATTTTACTGATGGCGTATGCCGTCCTGCGCTACATCATCGAGTTCTTCCGTTTCGACATGGTAGCCCGTGGTGGCATCTATAAAGATGGGCACGCCCCTAGTGACGTAACCGCGCATTGGAGCGATCTGGGCATCGCAAACGAGTTTGGCACAATCACCGACGTCGAAAGATATCGCGAATTATTAATTAGTGGCGCCGACAACATGGCGCCACAGTTACAGATGTCCACTTCGCAAATGGTCGGCATCGCTATGTTCGTAATCGGAGCAGTCTTGCTGGCGGTATTACGCGAAAAGCCAGATCTGCGCTTGGACAAATAGATGGTTTTCTTGGCCGGCATCGATGAAGCGGGATATGGCCCTTTTGTCGGCCCACTAGTGCACGGATATTCCTTATTTCGCGTGCCTAGTTTCGACACCGAGTTGTGGCAAGCATTATCCACCAGCTGCGATCGCAAGCCCGCACGCACCGACAAGCGCCGTCTATGGGTCAATGACTCTAAAAAAGTCCACCAAGGCACCCTTGGTCGCGGACGACTAGAACGCACTGTGGCAGCCTTTAGGCAAATCCTTAACACCGATACTATGCTTGACACCTGGTTGTCCGAAAAGCCTGCACCCACGCCTAAGGCCTTGCATCATGCGCCTTGGTTTAAAGATTTGTCGATACCCTTCTGTCCATCAACAACTCTCGAACGCAGCAAACTCGACGCCACATCAGTGCAGCGCGACTTATACAACGCAGGATGCAACCTCAATGCCTTTGGCGCGCGCGTCGTACCAGCCGCAGAGTACAACCAATATCTCGACACTCTCGGCAACAAAGGCACCACCAACTTCGAGATCGCGATGCAATGTGCACGCCACATCATCGAGATAACGGGTGAGGCTCCACTACGTATCGAGCTAGACCAACATGGCGGACGCACCGACTACACTAAGGTACTTAGCGAAGCGCTTAAACCTCAAAAGATTGAAGTCCATGGCGAAAATATGGGCGGCTCAACCTATAGCTTACATTTTGGCGAACGTATTGTGCAACTGCGGTTTAGCAGTAACGCCGACCTCAATCACCTACCCGTTGCTCTCGCATCGCTGGCGGCCAAACAGTCACGCGAACGCATGATGGACTGTTTTAACGAGTATTGGTGCGAGCAATTCCCTGATCTCAAGCCGACCAAAGGCTACGGAGTAGACGGCAAGCGTTGGTTGGCCGATATCGAACCACACCTCGACGACTTAAAAATCGATCGTGCAATATTACGCCGCAAGCGCTAATCGTTGCCAACACCTAATTGTGCCAACAAAAACAGTAACCCTCATAAAGGCTGGATAGACGTTATGACTCATCCATATCGAGGCCAGAACCAGTGTTCCGGCCATTGCTTTAATGATAAATCCCTTTTCATTTTTCTCAATAACTTAGAGTCAAAGAAATCAGAAAAGTTTCAACTAAATCACTTAGAAGCTTCGTTTTCTTTAAAGAATTTATAAAACGGGTTCGTTGGGTCGAACTCTTCTCTCTTTTGCTTCTTCGGATCTGGGCCGTAATCGTCGCGACCTTTACCGTGCTTACCCTTAGCTTTGCCCTTACCCTTGCCACCTTTGAAGCTGCCTTTACCATGCCCACTAGAGCGCTCTTTCTTTTTCGCAGCGCGCTCAGCTTCTTGTTCTTCGCTAAGCATGCTCAAGCGAACCTTCTTCGCTGACAGATCGACAGCGACTAAACGGACTTCAACATCTTGCCCTACTTTAAGAACTTCTTCTGGGTGCTTCACATACTCGGTAGTACATTGGCTAACATGCACGAGGCCTTCGCGCTCGGCACCAAAGTCGACGAATACACCGTACTCGGCTACCGTTTTAACGACTCCTTTAAACATTCCGCCAACGCGTAATGTTTCGAGCTTGCGGCCCGCCTTGCCCCTAGTAGATTTGCCCTGAAAGCGTAAACGCTTAGGCTTCGAACGCAACACACCGTTGCGAATGCAAGTTATCGCACCTTGAGCATTATCGACATC
The DNA here is from genome assembly GCA_029941685.1 of Planctomycetota bacterium. Taxonomy (GTDB): domain Bacteria; phylum Planctomycetota; class UBA1135; order UBA1135; family UBA1135; genus JAPKEZ01. The sequence continues at coordinate 2,561 of JAPYTC010000126.1, forward strand.
AGCCAGTAACTCTGCCAGCGGCAACTTGTCGAACAACTTAGGAGTTTTAAGCAGTGCCTTGAGATCAAAATCGACCTTCGACAGTGCCTGATTAAACACGTTATAAAACTGTGGATGCAAAACACGAGCATCAAGCGGGTTTTCGCCACCCCGCACTCGCATCATGCAAGCAGCTGCCTTGAAGGATTGTTCCGTCCAGGCTAGGCGTGTTTGCACATCTTGCATAGAGCTAAATCGACCCGTTGACCGCTCTGCCAACAAGTCATTAAAATGCAAGCCCGGCACCAACTTAAGCACATCGACACTCGCACTATTGACATCGAAGCCATGACTTGACAGCAACGCACGCAAGAAAGTTTTTTCGAACTCGTCGAGAATGCGCGGATTGATTTCACCACGATATGGCACAAAGGCGCGAACGATGTGTGGTGCATGAAAAGCAAAAGCACGCGGGTCGGCGGCTAGCTCTGCCAACAAATAGGCCTGACGAGCATCGTGCCCCAACAAAGCGTCTTGTGGACGTCGTGCCACTTCGCGAACCATCGTTTTTACCACGGACATTGGCATAATGACCATACGCGGCTTTGAGCCCGGCAACGCCTTCGCCAAATGCTTAGAGAATGATCGCGACTTACTGTCGCCCTGAATTGCCAATAACGAAATCGTGACATCACCAATAAACTCTTTGAGCTTGTCAGCCAGCTTTTCGTCTTTATGCTGAATCTCGAGAGTACGCGGTGTATCTGAATGGTCATTCGCCAAAGCGATGACGGCTTTCTCTTTAGTCACCGCCGCCAGACCTATCACCAGATGTTGTTGCTGGCCACGATCTAAAGTACGCTCGACTTGCTCCCATCCGGTTTGCAAGGCAATGTCTTCTGCCTGGCGCTTGAAACGTGCACGAATGTGATGCACCATGCGCGTGACTCTTTCGTTAGCCACAAAATCAAAGAAAATTGGGCGGTAAGATTCTTTTTCTTGTGGTGGCACACCATTGCACTCACTGAAAAGTTGCTGAACGCTATTCAGCGGCAATGCAAACTCAACGACCACCTCGTGCGCACGCTCGGCGCGACGCAAATGCAGATAGGTAGAAATATCAAAGTCCGACAGCAAGGTAGCATCGTTTAATAAATCTTTATAGCGCGGTACATTATCTGGCTTAGCCTTTGGATTAGCAGTTATCGAAATAATACCATCGCGCTCGAAAACTTCAGTTAGCTTCAGCGCTAGCCGCGCATCGCCACGTAGAGTTTCGACAAACTCGACAAGAGCTTCGCGTTCGGGGACGACATAACCTTCTGGCGCTGAGCTTGGACTTGCCAACAATGACAAGTCTTCAAGAACCGCCTCATTCATTGTGTCTTTCAACAAGCCACTCAACTCGTCATCCAGTTCGATGCCGTCTAAAGCTCGAACTAAATTTGCACGACGCCGCTCGACGGCCTCGGCATGTCGAATGCGCTCGAGCAAAACCTCGAAGCCAAAAGGACTTTCAAACATTTTGGCGAACGACGGTTCGGCACAACGGAGAAAGACTGGATACTCACCTGCGTCGATGAAACCACGCAGAGAGGTGTACGTCGGGACCTTTAACCCGAGATGGCGTGCGATACGAGAGTCGCTGCCGAAAAGTGCTGTTGCGGACATAGTGCCCAAATAATAACATAACTAAAAAAAATTGGGCTCAACAATTTGATTTGTTAAGCCCAATTAAGAAGTTAAGAATACTCTTTACTTAAGACGATCTTTAACTAATTCTTCTTGCACGTATGCAGGAACCGGATCGTATCCGTCTGGCTCCATTGAGAATGCACCACGGCCTTGAGTCATGCCGCGCAACGCACTAGCGTATGAAAACATCTCGGCGATAGGCACTCGACCGCGAACCTCGCGAATCAAACCATCTTGGGTCATTTCTTCAATTGCAATACGACGAGTATTCAGGTCGCCGATTACATCACCCAAGAACTCTTCGGGCACAGAAACATTTAGCTTCATTATCGGCTCAAGAACTTGATAGTTACCTTCTACAGCATCACGGAATGCGCGTTGTGAGGCAAGAGTAAATGCTAATTCACTAGAGTCAACATCATGGTACTTACCATAGTGCAGCTCAGCTTGTACACCTACGAAAGGCCAACCCAACTTACCACCCGTGCTCGCAGCAGCTTCAAAGCCTTTGCGCACTGAAGAAATGTATTGTGAAGGAACACTACCACCTTTGATGCTGTCAACAAAGTTGTAGATAGCTTCTTGATCTTGATCTTCGTCAGCAGGATCTGGTGCCCAATTGCTAAACTTGATGTTAACCACAGCATACTGGCCTGAACCACCTGACTGCTTGATTTGCTTACCTTCGATATCAACAGGGTTGTTGATCGACTGACGATAAGCCACACGAGGTGCACCAACGTTTACTGGTACGCCATGGTCGCGGTCAATTTGATTGGTGATGATTTCGAGGTGCAGTTCGCCCATTCCTGAGATAACCGTCTCGTCAGTTTCTTCGTCGGTGATCACACGGAATGAAGGGTCTTGACGGTGAATCTTACCAAGTATTTCCGACAACTTATCACGGTCACCGGTTGACTTAGGCTCAATAGACATTGAAATCACTGGCTCTGGGAAAGTCATTGATTCAAGAACCACGGGCTCTTTTTCGTCACAGATTGTGTCGCCAGTAATAGCCTGCTTGAGACCCACTACCGCACAAATCTCGCCAGCCTGCACTTCGTCGACTGCCTTGCGCTCGTTAGCG
>JAPYTC010000127.1 GCA_029941685.1 Planctomycetota bacterium
GAGACTCTCCGCTTTGACTTGATTGGTGAGATGGCTGATGGTGTTACTGCTAAAGATGTGATGTTGTCCATTCTCGATAGTTTTGCCAAACGCGAAGACACGCTCAATCGCTCAATGGAATTCGGTGGCTCTGGCATGGCGTCGATGCCGGTTGACGAGCGCGCTACTTTGTGCAACATGGCAACGGAATGTACTGCGCGCACCGGTATTTGCGAGGGTGACGAAAAGTTGGTTGAGTGGTTGATGAACGTGCGCCCAGAGATGAGTGCCGATGATATTCGCGCTAACTTTGTCATGCCTGATGCCGATGCCGAGTATGCTGGCGGACGACACACTATCGATTTATCGTCTATTACACCCATGGTCGCCACGCCGGGTGATCCGACTTATGGCGCCGACATCGCCGAGCTCGGCGAAACTAAAATCGACATCGCTTATGGTGGGTCATGCACTGCGGGTAAAGTCGATGACTTTGCTTATTATGCGCAGGTCTGCCAAGAAGCCGCCGACGCCGGATTAAGAGTCGCTGAAGGCGTCGAGTTTTACATGCAATACGGTTCGTACAACGTGCAGGCTCACGTCGAAAAAATGGGCTGGCATAAACTGTTTGCCGCGGTGGGGGTAAAATTAATTCCACCCGGTTGTGGCGCATGTATTGGTTGCGGCGATGGCGTTTCCGAAACTGCTGAGCAAGTTACTGTTAGTGCAATTAACCGCAACTTCGCCGGACGCTCCGGCCCTGGCCAACTTTACTTGGCTTCACCTTTGACGGTCGCCGCTTCAGCTTTTGTCGGGCACATCGTCTCTTACAAACACGGCATGTTTGCGCTAGCTACAAAATGAAAACACATAAAATCGCAGTAGTTGCCGGCGACGGCATTGGTCCTGAAGTAGTAGCCGAAGGTTTACGCGTGCTTGATGCTTGCTCCGATAAGTTCGGCTTTGCTGTCGAGTTGTTAGAGCTGCCTTATGGCACCGAGCATTGGTTAGCGACCGAAGAAATTTTCCCTGATGACGCATTTGAAAATGTAAAAACCTGCGATGCGATTTTGTTGGGCGCAATTGGCGATCCACGCGCACCGATTGGACTAATCGAACGCGGCATCATCGGCAAGTTACGCTGGGATTTAGATCTGTGGGTTAACTTACGTCCGATTAAATTGCTCGACGAAAAGTTTTGTCCGCTAAAAGGCAAGGGGGTTGATGACATCGACATGATCATCGTCCGCGAAAACACCGAAGACGCTTATGTGCAAAAACCACAGTTCGAAAACAAGGGCACCAAAGATGAAGTAGCGCAACAAGCGATGCTTTACACCTATAAGGGCACTGAACGTATTATTAGATATGCGTTTGAGGTGGCGGCAGGGCGTCCGCGTAAGCATTTGACTTTGATTGACAAGGCTAATGCGGTGCGCGCTCAAGATTTATACTCGCGCGTGTTTGCCGATGTGGCCAAAGAGTTTCCGCAGGTGACGACTGGGCATCTTTATGTCGATGCCGCTTGTATGCGCATGATTGAATCGCCTGAGTCTATTGATGTGGCGGTGACTACTAATTTGTTCGGCGATATTGTTACTGATCTAGGTGCGATGTTGCAGGGCGGAATGGGCGTCGCGGCTTCGGCTAATTTACGCCCGGGCCAGGTCTCTCTTTTTGAATCGGTGCATGGTTCATTTCCGCAGGCGGCTGGTAAAAATATTGCTAACCCGATTGCGACGATTAATGCGGTGGCGATGATGCTTGATTATCTTGGTGAAGATGCTGCGAGTGCTGCGGTTTCTGGTGCAGTGGCAAGCCTTTTAACTAGTGGACGTATTCGTTCGTTAGAGGTGGGTGAGCATGGGACTGATGAAATCGGTAAGATGATAGCTGCAGAGTTGTCGCTTCAGTAGTCCGTTTAGGCTCGTGTATTTCGGGGTGTATTTTTTCATCATTAATGATGACGGCGTTGTGTTATGTCGGACACATTTTATTAATATGCAGGTCGGGCTATCCATAGTAATTTTGCTTGACAGTGGTATTTGCGGGGCGTAGAGTGCTGTTTGAATGAATAAACATGACCTGTCTAACGCGTATAATCCTGTATGTACAGGTCTGTCTAATGTATGTTATGTTTAAATCGAGAGAATCATGAATGACATTTCTACAAATGCCGGATCAATCACAATTGCACCGTATAGGGTAAAAGAGGACAGGCAAACTGAACTTTTTGAAGTTTTAAAAGAGAAACGCCAGTATTTTTCGAAAGCCGGCTATATAACTTCTAGGCTAGCCCTACTCTTGCGATCTAGAATTGATAAAGAGGTTTTGCTCGAAGTTTTCGAGTGGCCGAGCGAGAAACGTTGTGAAGAAGCTCATGATGATCCACAAGTTAATAAATTTTGGAATAAAATGTATGAGCTGTGGGAGGAAGGTGGCTTTGGTTTAAAGGAAATTGAAGAGTCAAAATTGTCATTTGCACATTTTGACCCATTGGATATATACGATCAAGATAAAAAAACATAACAAGTCGCTGCAACGGACGCAGACAAGCTGCGCCGTTGAGCTCAAACGTTAGAAGCTTCTCGGGTTTAGCAGCATTCAACAAGGATTAATTATGGAAATAACTCTTAATCATACAATCGTTTTAACACACGACAATATATCTTCGGCTAAGTATTATGAAAACATATTTGGCTTCAAGTTCGTTAAGGTGTGGGGTAATTTTGCTGTGGTCAAAGTAAACCAAACTTTTACCCTTGATTTCATGAATGAAAGTAATTTTTCATCGCAACACTATGCTTTCAAAGTTAGTGAAGATCAATTTGATGAAATACTTGGTCGTATTAAAACTGAGTCTGTCGCTTTTGGTAGTGGTCCATTTTCATTTGATGACGGAAAAATCAATAATAATGATGGCGGTCGTGGAGTTTACTTTAAAGATCCCAACGACCATCTGTTAGAAATTTTAACTAAAGATTACGTATTAGATTAAGATTGCAAAAAAAGCTTCTAACAAGTTGCTTAAACGGACAAAAAACAGTTGGCTTTTGCTCGTTCCTCGCTTATTTTAGCCAACAATTTTTCGCCGCTTAGCAAGGCGTTAGACCAAGAAAGGACAAAGCAATATGAATACGAATAATCAAAGCATGATGGGGACGCTACAAAAAACGTGGGTAGTTTGGTTTGCGGCCTACGCAATCCTCGGCGTATATGCCATGGGGGAGCATCGCACCAGCTTTCTTGCGCAGACCGTGGAACATTTCGACGCGATGTGGATCAAATTGATCTTCCTGAACTTCACGCTTCAACTGGCCTTAGCCGCCGCCGCAGTACTCTGTTGGAGGGCCTCAAGTGCTGGAGCGAAAAAAGCGGGCATGGGCCTCGCCATGATTACGACCGTTCTCATCGCAATACATTTGATTCTTTCATTCGTTACTACAGTCTCCTGAAACAGGGTCTAACCAGCCATGAATCAAATGAGTTGGCATAGGTCCAGTTAACCGATATCGGTAATTTTGTTAGTGACGAGTCTGTGCTTAGAATGTGCCGGAAAAGCAAAGCATACTCTGGGGCGGAATAAGGAAACCGCCTCCTGGGGTATTTAATCAGCATCGCTTGGTTACACTGCGGCTGCTCAACGGCAAATCCGTTAGGCGAATAAGATGAAAGACACTCACATAAGAACTCAGCCTGAACCAGCGAACTCTCGCAAAAGTGGCCCCGGTGCGTTTTTCATGGACCTAGCCATATATCTATCGGTGATATTTTTGGTTAGAGAAATCTACTTCGAAAGTCTAAACTTTCTAGTCAACGGTCTCTTTTGGTCCTTCACTGGATTAGCTGTCGCGGCTTGGAGAATGAAGGTGAGAGGTGTTACTTGGACTGAGCTCGGTCTTTGCAAGCCCACTAATCTTAAGAAGCTAGCCACCGTCACCGCCATGACTCTCGGAATGGCAATCGGATCGATCATCATCTTTTCAATGCTCAAAGATCAGTTCGGATGGAATTTATCCCCGGACACATCCAATGAGGCAGCTGTGAGCAAGTTCGGCAATCTTGAAAACAATTGGCTTCTGTTCTTCTCCATCATTCCAGTGATTTGGCTCGAGTCTTTCCTTGAGGAAATTCTGGATAGAGGGTTTATGATGAACTGGATTGAGCGCATGTTTTCGAGCACTCTTTTTGCCACGGTTGTTGCCGTCATTCTTCAAGCAGCGATATTCGGTTTTCGGCATTCGAATGATTTCTCAGAGCGATCCATCACGGTTGGTCTGATTGGTCTAGGAATGGGGCTTGGCTATGTGCTCTTTGGTCGAAACTTGTGGCCACTTATCCTTGCGCACTGCGTGCTTAATACGATGTCCATGCTTGACAGGGTAGGGTGAAATATTACATGGCCAATCGCCGAACCAGCGTTGCAGACAGACCGCCGCTACGCGTGGTTGCCGAACGGTAAACCCGTTAGATGCTCTATAATCAACTATGCTTAAACAATTTGCAGCGAGTCTGGTTTTACTATGCGCAGTAGCAGGGTGCTCTAGACCTCAAGAAGTTTTAGAAACACCTGACAGACCAAACATAGTCTGGCTATTCTCGGACGACCATGCGTATCAGGCCATAGGTTCGTACCCAGGAAGGTTCGAAAACGAGAACCTCACGCCAAACATTGACACCCTTGCGCAGGACGGCATGGCCTTTGATCGCTGCTACGTCGCCAACTCTATCTGCGGGCCATCTCGAGCAACGCTTCTCACTGGCAAGCATAGTCACATGAACGGCAAGTACGATAATGGTGGCGGCTTTAACCACGATCAACCGCAGTTCCAAAAGACACTTCAGGCAAACGGTTACCAGACGGCTATGATCGGCAAGATCCACCTTCGTGGTAATATGCAGGGCTTCGACTATTGGGAAGTTTTACCCGGTCAGGGGCGATACTGGAATCCTGAGTTTATTACCGCAGAAGGAAAGACCGAATACCCAGGTCAGCACTCGACCGATGTCATTACCGATCGTGCTCTTAATTGGCTGAAGAACGGTAGAGACAAAAGCAAACCCTTCATGGCGATGGTGCATTACAAAGCTCCGCACCGCCGTTGGCATCCTACCGAGCGCTGGAAAGAGAAGTTCAAAGACCGGATATTCCCGGAGCCGGACACCCTTTTTGACAGCTACGAGGGCAGAGGTACTGCAGCGCACAATCAAGACATGTCAATCGAAAAGACCATGGATATGATCTTGGATGTTAAGTCGGACCAACCGGAACGACAAGCGGAATTAGCCAAGATTGATGCAGGCGACACCAAGGCAC
>JAPYTC010000128.1 GCA_029941685.1 Planctomycetota bacterium
ATGCAGCACAGCCCCATGGGAAAACCCTACAGCATGGTCAGATAAACTCAAATGGGTTAAGAAATACTTAGGCGAAGAAGCTTATAAAAGACTTACTTTGACTCACAACAAACATCTCGTGATTGGAGATTATTTAATCGATGACCGAACCGCAAACGGAGCCGATCGCTTCAAGGGTAAACATCTTTACTTTGGCCCAGATGGTGATTACGCCAATTGGCAAGCCATCTTAGATTATTTTCGAAAGCTTGTACGCTGAGCGTAATACCAGCTTTTCTAAAGCACCGCGCGACCAAATAGCTCGAGCTTAGCACGGCTCAAACAGGCGAAGTATAATCATGCGCTTCAGGTGGGGCTCACCCCCTTCTGCATGGCGACATCCTCGACGCCAGATTTACTTACATGAAACGTAACTTACTAGCTCTAGCCGGCTTTCTGTTCCTGGCTATTGGCGCAATAGGCGTGGTGGTGCCACTGTTGCCGACCACCCCATTTCTTATTGTGGCAGCGGCATGTCTTTCAAAAGGATCGGTGCGCGTGCATGACTGGCTTATTCACCGCTCGTTTTGGGGGCCGCTGTTGTCGGACTGGGAAAGTCATGGGATTATTGCCATGCGCGCAAAGGTGCTCTCTACTTTGCTCATGGTCGCCTTCGCTAGCTACCCGCTGGCAGTAATGGATTTTAGTGTTTACTTGAAAGGTGCTGCGGTGTTATCGATTGTGGCCGTGCTAGTTTTTATTTGGACACGACCTTCGAGTGCGCGTTAGGTGTAAGTGGGCAAGGAACAAGAGCACTGTCACCAACACCGCCTAATCCGTACTAAGTAATCTGTGCTTTCACCCAGTGGGCCGACAGCCTCTCCCTGAGAAGAAATAAGCCAGTACCTATCGTAGGACCCGCCACCGACGAAGTACTTGTGTTTAAGCACCATGATGTCGTCAGTCCATCGCCCGCTTCTAACGATTTCAAAGGAATAGGCACCCCATAAGCAATTTCCTTTGTTAGACTGCAATGATGCTCCTAACATCTTCTCTTCTTCTATTGTCATTGGTACAAGTCCAATCTCCTCAACGGGCAAATGACATTTTCACTTCGGTCACACCAGCAGAGTTCAGCCACTACTTTGATAGTGACACTGCAGCAATTCAACGCAATGTTTTTATCAACACAGATTTGTTTGGCTACAACGGTGAATTCAACCCAGCGCAACAAGCGCAGTCCATTCAAATTGAACTGTTTGGTAATAGACGAGTAACCGCTTACTTAGAAGATTCGCAGCAAGCCTACGAACACGGCTACACCCTGCGATACTCCATCCCATCGCATGAATACGGAATGGCTTTATTTTCAGTTTATAACGATGAAGTAGAAGCAACGATTCATCTCGATAACGAACTCTATCTACTTCACCCTGTTGGCGACGGACAAGCCTCTCTAGAATTAACAGACCAAACGCTTAATTTTGAATGCGGTACTGATGACTCATCAGCAAGTACTCCTCCCAGCCCAGGGCAAAACAACAATGGTAACGGTATCCGCTACCACGAATTCACCATTGATGTCCTAACGGTCTATACCCAAGAAGCCTTATCTCATTACTCAAACAGAGATGCGATGTATGCTTTGATTAACCTAGCAATCTTTGAAGCCAATACCGCCTACTCACTAAGTGGTGCATTTCAACGCTTGCGTTTGGTTCATATCGGTGAATTGTTTGACGCTGAGCCATCAGACTCTAGCTTAAGTGACTCTGCAGAATGGGGGCTAGTCCGCGATGCCCTGCATGACGTCGATGGCGTCTGGGACGAAGTCCATTCGTGGCGCGATGACTACGGAGCTGACTTTGTTATTGGCATTACTGAAGTACTCACTGGCGGAACTGTCGTAGGCAAAGCCTATGTTATGCAAACACTATCTACATCAAATGAAGTAGATGCCTTTTCTGTAGTGCGGTGGAGCTCCGCTGCAGGATATCACTCATACACTCATGAGTTAGGTCATTGCATGGGACTCCGCCACGATTCTGGCGAAGTCGCATCGTACACTAGTGTTAATTCATATTGCGCTGGGCATGATGACGGAGGATCCTATCGTACGCTTATGAATAAAAACTCAGGGACACGCGTTCTTCAATTGTCAAACCCAAGTGTTGATTTCCCTAACGGTAATCCTTCTGGCGTATCGAGTGTTTCTGAAAATGCCCAAACCTTGAATGAAACAGTGCCTTACACTACAGCCTTCAGAACCTATGTTGATTTTGGTACTGAAATAACAACCACTTACTCCGGATACGAAATATGGGTTGGACATTTCTTCGACATGACGCCAAAAGAAGATATCTCAATTACTCAAATTGACCAAAACCTTGCTGCTCTGGTCGGCCTATCCATCGACATGGATCTTTACTGGAGAGAAGGCTCTTACGTCGGTGCCGAAAACGATGTCTCACAGTGGAATTTACTTGATTCATCATCTGCTATAGCTCTCGGTCAAGGCTTGCCTTCAGCATTCACTATTGATGGCAGTAACATTAGCTTCGAAGCTGGTGTGACGTACGGCATCTACATTGACTTGCCTCTTCCTGCTGGCTTAATGGTTACGCCTACGAGTGATCTTGTAGTGCACCAAAATGACGATGTTCGAATTGAATCTGGCGCCGGCCGTGGTTTTGGCGGTTGGGGTGGTTCAGCTGTTACAAATAAGATTTGGAATGGAACACTCCATTATGAAGCGGCTGCTGGAGACCACAATGCAGATACCAACTGGAGCGCAACCTCTGCCCAAGCCGGTGGTTTTATGGTCGATATACTGCCGAATATCGACATGCGCATTAACTCTTTTGAGCTAAACATTGACGACAATGGTGACACCGGTGCTTGCACAGTTGATATCTATATGCGAACAGGTAGTTTTGCAGGTAATGAATACGACGTGCATGCATGGACCTTCATCGGCAGTGACCCGCTAACTCGGGCACAAGCAGTCGGCTCACCCACTCGAGTCGTTTTATCTAAAGAATTCTTCGAAAGCCCTTCCGATAACGGCAGTTTCGATCACTTAGATTTGAATGCTGGGGTGACCTACTCATTTTACTTTGTCCTCTCGTCATCCCAAAACTCTGCCCAGCGTTTTGCCTACTACTCCACTGCTCAAGACGAAGGCAATAGTGACATCAGCATTTTACCTGGCATTGGTCGAAACACTGACGTACCTTTCAATGGCACTGTATATTCTCCACGAGGGTGGTCTGGTGGCATAAACTACACTTCTTTAGAGTATGGGCCTCACCTAGAATTGGATGATTTTTACACCACCTGGTTTGGCTTAAATTCAGGTACGATTCAAGTAAGTAATGCGACTCCAAATGCTGAAGTAAAACTAGCGTTATCTATAAATGGCGATGGACCAATGACTACTGCTTACGGTGCACTGGCATTAAGCCCACCGCTCAGAATATTGTCCAGCATCTTTACTGATGATAACGGCAATGGTGTTAGTACTATTTTCCCACCATCAGCAGCACAAGGCTGGCAGGTTTGGCTTGCGGGGCTAGATTTCTCTTCTTTAATGTTGACCAATGGCGCAACGATTGTCATTGAGTAACTCCTAGCTCTGTTACAGATTGTTATTGGATTAAGCCTACCCTGCTTCCATTTAAGCTCTCACTCGCATCTACGAGAATCATATTTGTAATATTATGTTCGAGATTAGAGCGGGATTAAATGAGGTTGGAGAGTTCACTCATCAGAGTCTTCACTTGCAGCATTAATGAGAGGAATGGTCATCTCACTGCCCCCGCTCCAGTTAACAGGGTCTGACATCATTCCAGAGTCACTATCGGTGGCCCTCAAGGATGGCGGAGGCATAGTGGACAGCACCGCCGCGCTGCCATTGCCCCAATTGCGTGCGATGGAATACTCCCCTCCACTATCATAAGCATTTTCATACATTATGAAACCACTGCTGCCGGTTGGTAAATCATTATGATTCGCATCGACAACTCTGATGCGATATTCGGTCAATACCAAATTCGGATTCACGTTAATAATACGGTTCGAGTCGTTAGAAGAAGTAGTATGTTCAGCCGTATACTCCTTCTCATATAAAATACGATTAAAGACATCCTGTGCAACCAACCGGAACCTCCCAGGTGGTACTGCGAAGACTACGCTTGTAACGCTAGAGAGACTAAATCTGACACGCCCATAATTATCATTACTATCGATGACACCCCATATTAGCTTTCCTATCGACTCAGTGTCATCTCCATGAAGCATAAACTGTATGTACTCGGCTTTATTCATCACAACCCTTACTCCAGATTGACCAGCACTAATGGGTATCTTAGGAGTATGCCCCGAGCCAGTCTCCCAGGCACTCAATAACATGGGTACACTCGGTATTTCAAACGACCTTAACTCGAAGTGGCTCGAACCTCTAGCTGCATAATTTTGCGCATCGATTGGCTGACCACTCTGCTCTTTGACTATAACAAAGAATCGTCTAGCGAACTCGTCTCCATTAGAATCAAAGACGGTACCGCTCACAAGCAAAGGTATTTCCGTAAGGCGTATTTCTTCTGGTAAGCCTTTGTTTGGTAGATCCAAACCCACGGTCACCGCTCCTCTCCAACCCCAAGGAGTGCCCGGAACAAAAAGTTGCATGTCCCAGCTATCTCCATCGACGACGGTGTCACTATCGACATAGACTGAGGCATGCCCGGTCATGTCAGTAAATGTACTGCTTTCAAAACTTATGCCTTCTAGTTTAACTGATGACAAGAGACTGGCCTCGATAACGGGTTGACCTTCCGGATCAAGTATAAGAATGGTAGGGTCTATATATTTATCGTCATCAAAATAAATATCATGAACGACTTGTTCTCCGGGCTTAGATGGACCTACGACCATGTTGTCCGCCAAAAGTGATCCCCAACTACCCTCAAAAAATCCTAAGTTCCACATCAATCCAATCTCGACCGGCTCAAAAATCATTTCCCCGGCCTCGCTCCAGACGGTTAAGCTGCCGTCCACCAACGAAGACTCTAATGTGGGAGAATCCGCGATAAACGCGCGATTAGGAGGAAATGCCATGATTCCGGCAAGACTGACTTTGTCTGCAAGATTCCCATGCTTATTAATCAGCCTTACTTTAATCGACCCCGTCATCGGTACTTGCAATTTTATCTCTCGAGAAAATAAGTTTCGTGCGGTTAGCTTTTGAATCGGCCACTTTGAGAATGCTCCGTTAATACCGAAGCTAGTACCTAGCAC
>JAPYTC010000129.1 GCA_029941685.1 Planctomycetota bacterium
GGGCAATCTTGATGCGCGCCGTGATTGGGGCTTTGCTGGCGATTATGTCAAGGCGATGCATTTGATGATGCAGCAAGACACCCCTGATGATTATGTCATTTCTACAAACGAAACTCACACGGTGCGAGAATTTTGCGAAATTGCCTTTGGGCGCGTCGGCTTAGATTACAACGACTTCGTCTCTATCGATCCGCGCTTCTACCGCCCTGCCGAGGTTGAATTATTGCGTGGTGATTTCGCCAAAGCCAAAGAACAGCTCGGCTGGGAGCCAGAAGTTTCTTTCACGGGTTTGGTTGAAATGATGGTCGACAGCGACCTTAAACATCGTCTCGACGCTCGCGCTGAAATCAAACGTGGCAAACTTCCTGAGTCGTTGGCTTAATAAATAGTGGCTACGATTTACGTTACTGGCGCCGACGGTTTTGTCGGGGGATGGTTGCGTAAAGCAATTGAACAACGCGGCGATTCATGGGCGGCGTTTGTTAGTCCTGGTCGCGAAAGTTTGTTGCCCGAGGGATGTGATTTTGTCAGCTTAGATTTAGCTGATGAGCAAACGGCCGATTTGAGTTCATTGCCGGCGCCAGATGGTTTGATTCACTTGGCGGCGATTTCGTCACCACCAGTTTGTGAGGCGAACCCAGAATTAGCACAAGCGGTTAATGTCGATGGTCCGCGTAAATTGTATCAAGCGATTTTTGACCGGTGGCCTGATTGCCCGATTGTGCACGTTTCGTCGGGGCATGTTTATAAACCGGCGGCGCACGATTTAAGCGAAGACGAAGAGTTGATACCGATTAATGTTTATGGCCGCACAAAATTAGATGGCGAGGCAATGGCGCGCGAGTTTCAAGCGGCTGGGCATAAGATAACTGTGGTGCGTCCGTTTAACCACACGGGTGCTGGGCAGCTACCGATGTTCGCTTTGCCTAGTTTTGCGATGCGCTTGGCGAAACTCGAGGCTGATGGTGGCGGCGAGTTGCAGGTCGGTTGGCTTGGCGGAGTTCGTGATTTTTTGCATGTCGCTGATGTGGTCGATACTTATTTGGCCGTGTTAGCCCAAGCTGGCGAAGTTGATTTAGTGAATGTCTGTTCCGGCAAGGGACAGGTCATTGGCGCATTGCTCGATGGCTTGTTAGCTCGCTTTAACGATAATGTAATCGTAGTTGCCGATGAATCACGCATGCGCGGTGATGCAGACGCAGACCGTATGGTTGGTGATACCTCACGTCTAGAAAAATTGCTTGGTGCTGCGCCCCAGATAGATGTAAACTTTTTACTTAACGAATTAGTCAGTGATGCGCGCGCCCGCGTGGCTGCTGGTGAAAGTTTGTCCGACGCATAATAAATGAAAGCAGCCATCGTTCATGATTTTATTCGCCACGGCGGCGCAGAAAAAGTGTTAGAAGATATGCACTTAGTGTGGCCGGAGGCGTCGATTTACACGTTGCATGATGAGCAAAATGGTCGCTACTCGGATTGGGACATTCACTCATCTTGTCTACAAAACATCGTGCCGGCGTCGAAATACCGTTGGCCATTTCCACTGTATCCGGCATTGATTGACAGCATGCCCAAGCGGATCAATTGGGACGTCGACATTTTGGTGTCGTCCTCGGTTTCTTATGCTAAGAACGTGGTGGCGCCTGCCGGCATCCCTCATTTGTGTTACATCCACCGGCCAGCGATGTTTGCTTATGACCGCCGCGATATGTTTTTGTCGGGTTACCCTAAAGTGTTACATCCACTGCTAAAGGTTTTTTGCAATCGTTTTCAAAAGTGGGATCAACAACATGCCACAAACCCAGATGTGTTTGTCGCGAACTCGCAGTACATCGCAGATCACGTGAAACAGTGCTATGGGGTAGAGGCAAAAGTGATTTACCCGGGGGTAGACATCCAGCCATTTATTGAGGCGGGGCGTACGACAGTTCCTGGAGATTATTATTTTTGCGCCGTGCGCCTCGAGGGATACAAACGCGTTGATTTAATTGTTGAGGCATGCAATAAGTTGCAGATCAAACTAAAGATCGCTGGCAGCGGTCCGATGCGTGAAGCGCTAGAAAAGATCGCCGGCCCAACGGTCGAGTTCTTGGGTTTTGTTGACGACGAAGACATGGTCGGTCTTTATGCAAACTCTAAAGGCTTCCTGTTCCCATCAGAAGAAGATTTTGGCATTGCCCCGGTAGAAGCACTGGCGGCAGGTCGTCCGGTGGTGGCTTTGAAAAAAGGCGGCACTCAAGAGACCGTGCAGCATGGCGTGACGGGCGTGCACTTTGATGAACAAACTCTCGATGACATTGTGGGTGCGCTAAAGGCAGCCGAAGAAATTTCGTGGAATAGCGAGGTTATTCAACAGTCGGCGCTGCAATACTCAAACGAGGTCTTCCGCCAGAAGATTTTCGAGATCGCTGAAGAAGTCGTTGCTTCTAAGCAGTGAATGCGCGAAGGGTATGTTTCCGGCGGGGCCCATTGCCTTGGCCGCTTGTTTGAGTTTGCCGAGCACCTGAGTTGGAGTTGCTCCACGGACGGCCATTAGGTCGGCGTAGTGATGTAACCAGTCGCTAAATTGACGCGGGGTGCGGCGTTGGCTGTTGCTATTGTATTCGTCAAATATCCACGGGTTATTTAATGCACCGCGACCAATCATTACCCCAGCGCACCCGGTTTCATCGAGCATCTTGTTAATGGTTGCGTTATCAACCGCATCGCCATTACCATGAACGGGGATGTTCACCGAATTCACCGCGCGGGTGATGCGTGACCAATCGGCGGGGTCGGTGTAACGATCAGTTTTTAGACGACCATGAATGATAATTAAATCAGCACCAGCGTCTTCGATTTGTTTACACAAATCTTCGATATTAGAATCATGTTCGACGCCCGAACGGATTTTTGCACTTACCGGTACATTGACGACGGCTTTACTGTGGCGCACGATATCCGCGATTAAATTTGGTTTAGCCAGTAAGGCTGAACCAGCACCGTGCTTGAAGACGCGAGGCGCAGGGCATCCGAAGTTGTAATCAATGAAGTCCGCACCTGCTTCGGCAGCACGGCGGGCAGTTTCGACTAATATCTCGACATCGTTGCCCATTAATTGGATACCCGTTTTAGTGTGAGCAGGTTTGTCGCCCAAGAGCTGTTGCAGTTGAATAAGCGGAGTGGGCAATTGCGAAACGCGTACGAATTCGGTGGTCGTCATGGCGACACTGCCCGGAGCGTTGCATTCGACGATTAGGTGGCGAAAACTGCGGTCGGTGATGCCCTCCATGGGCGCGAGTGAGATGGCTGGTTTTGTCATCGTTGTGGCTTATTTTATCGGCGCGGTTACAATCTCTGCCTGTAAACGTTGACTATGACTAATAAATTCTCCGAACTAGGCCTGTCGAAGGAACTGCTACGCGCAGTCAAAGACCAGGGTTACACTAAAGCCACCCCAATTCAATCACGCGCCATCCCATTGGTGCTTGATGGTATTGACGTATTGGCGGGTGCACAAACTGGCACGGGTAAAACAGCTGGCTTTACCTTACCGTTGTTGCAGAACCTGCAGAAGAAAGCAAGCGGTGGCGGTAAACGCCATATACGCGCATTGGTGTTGGTGCCGACACGCGAATTAGCAGCGCAGGTCGAAGAAAGCATTGCTACTTACGGGCGCTATCTCGACTTTAAGTCGATGGTTATTTTCGGTGGCGTAAATATTAATCCGCAATTTAAGAAGTTGCGTGCGGGCGTCGATATTGTGGTGGCCACTCCAGGGCGTTTGATGGACCACATGTCGCAAGGCACTATTAAGCTTGATCGAGTTGAAACGCTAATATTAGACGAAGCCGACAGAATGCTGGACATGGGTTTTATTCGCGATATTCGCCGCATCGTGAATGCGGTGCCAACGAGTCGCCAAACGCTGTTGTTCTCGGCGACCTTCTCTCACGAGATTCGCGAACTAGCTAAAGATTTCATGGTTTACCCCGAAGAGATTCAGGTGGCTAAACGTAACGAAACGGCAGACAAGGTAACGCAAATAATTCACCCTGTTGACAAAACGCGAAAACGCGAATTACTAGCGCACTTAATTAAAGAAGACAACTGGTATCAAGCATTAGTGTTTACGCGCACCAAGCATGGCGCGAACCGTTTATCTTTACAACTAACCAAGTCAGGAATTCCATCATCGGCTATTCACGGCAATAAATCGCAGGCAGCACGCACCCGTGCGTTGAAAGAATTTAAGGCAGGTAAAATGCAAGTGTTAGTCGCTACAGATATTGCAGCGCGTGGCTTAGACATTGAACAGCTTCCGCACGTAGTTAATTACGAATTACCGAATGTGCCAGAAGATTATGTTCACCGCATCGGCCGTACGGGTCGCGCCGGAGACTCGGGGCATGCAGTTTCATTAGTGTCTGCTGACGAGACTAAGTTGTTGCACGACATCGAGAAATTATTGGGGCATCCCATAAAGCGTTCCGTCATTCATGGCTTTAAGCCTGACGAAAACATTCGTGCTGCGCCGAGCGTCCAGCAAAAGAAACGTGCGCGACGCAATGCTGCTACCGGCGGTACTGCGCCAAAGCGTCGCAGATTTAAAAATAGCGGTCGTACTCGCTGATATGATGTGGCTATGCCGGCCACTAACTTAACAGGGAAAGTCATTCTCATTACCGGGGCCTCGCGTGGCATCGGTGCAGGTCTCGCTCAAGATTTTCATTCATTAGGCGCTAAGTTAGCGTTGTGCTCCAGAAGCGATATCCCTTTACACGGCAGCAGTGATGTGATGACTGCGCAATTTGATATCAGTGATCGCCAGGCGATGTTCGATTTTGTGGCTAGGGTTACAGAACAGTTTGGCGCGATTGATTTGTTGGTGAATAATGCGGGCATGCTTGAACCGGTAGTGGCGTTACGCGATTTAACCGATGAAGATTTGCAACGCCACTTTGCTGTGAATGTATTTGGCGTGCTGTATGGAAGCCAAGCCTATGCGCAACATGTGCGCGAGCGCGAGGGCGGAGGGGTGTTGATTAACATTAGCTCCGGCGCAGCTTGGGGTGGTTACGCCGGATGGGGCGCCTACTGTATGGGCAAGGCCGCCGTCGATCGCTTGAGTGAAACACTAGCGCTTGAAGAATCAGCAAACGGCTTGCGCGTGCATGCGGTGGCTCCCGGGATTGTCGATACTGATATGCAG
>JAPYTC010000130.1 GCA_029941685.1 Planctomycetota bacterium
GCAGAATATTTAGCGACGGTTAAATCTTGCCTGTTTTTAGGGCGCAGCCTACAACACCCAGTGGCTCTTGAAGGCGCTTTAAAGCTTAAAGAGATCTCTTATATTCACGCCGAAGGATATCCTGCTGGCGAAATGAAGCACGGGCCTATCGCCCTCATCGACAAGGACTTTCCAGTAATTGCGCTGGCTACTCCAGGCCGTACTTACGATAAAATGTTGTCGAACATTCAAGAGGTCCGTGCTCGCGATGGCAAAGTCGTAGTCATTGCTGCGATTGGTGATCAAGTTGCTAAGTCATCCTCCGACTTTATGATCGAAGTGCCTGAGGTGCCTGAATTGTTGGCGCCGTTAATCACCATCGTTCCGCTGCAACTTTTGTCCTATCACGTGGCTTTATTGCTTGAGCGCGATATTGACCAACCACGCAATCTAGCCAAATCGGTAACCGTCGAATGAGTTTGTTGCCCATAAAAAGTTTTTCGAAGGTTTTGGTCACTGGCGCTGCCGGCTTTATCGGATCGAGCTTGTCGCAACGACTACTCGATGAGGGATGTCAAGTCGTCGGTCTCGACAACTTTGACCCATTCTATTCCGTCAAATTAAAGCGTCACAACCTTGTCAGTCTGCAGCTAGATTCAAACTTCAAATTGATTGAAGGCGACATCCTCAATGAAAAACTTGTCGCCAGCTTGTTTGCCGAAAACGATTTTGACGTCGTGGTGCATTTAGCTGCCAAGGCCGGAGTGCGTCCATCGATCATCGATCCCGAAAGTTATTTCGACGTTAACGTGCGCGGCACGCTTAACTTGCTTAAGCACTTAAAATCGACTACGCAAACTAGATTTGTAATGGCGTCATCATCGAGTGTCTACGGAGACAATGACAAACCGCCGTTCGCTGAGAGTGCCGAAACATCCTTAGCCGTTTCACCTTATGCCGCTAGCAAAAAAGCCTGTGAGGTGTTGACTCACACTTTTAGTCACTTGCATGGTATTCCTACAACGATGTTGCGCTTTTTCACTGTTTACGGTCCAAGGCAGCGTCCTGAAATGGCTATGGCCAAATTCATTAGCTTGGTCGACGCAGGGAAAACAGTGCCGATGTTTGGCGATGGCCAAAGCGCTCGTGATTACACTTATATCGACGATATCGTGGATGGTATCTACCGCTCAATGCAACGTTGTGATCACTACAAGATTTATAATCTTGGCAACTCGACGCCAGTCACTTTGCAGCAAATGATCGAGTGTGTAGGGGATGTCTGTGGTAAATCTCCGATTGTTGAACAGTTTGCTGACCAACCAGGTGATGTGCATCTGACTTTTGCTGATATTAGTTTGGCACAATCAGAACTAGGGTACTCGCCCAAGACCTCCTTGCGCGATGGCCTTGCAAATTATCGTAGATGGGCGCAATCACACTTGTTGGCCGACGAATTAAGCATATGGTAGATCTCGTTACCGGGGGCTGTGGGTTTATTGGCTCGCATATTGCAGAACGACTGCTCAGCGATGGGCGTGAAGTTCGCATCGTCGACGATTTGTCTACCGGTTATAAGCACAACATCGCGGGGCTCAATGTCGAATTGATAGTGGGTGACCTTAGCGATCCGCAGGTTGCCGATATCGCATGTGTTAACGTCGAAAATATTTACCATTTGGCAGCGCGCCCAAGTGTGCCGTTTTCTTTTGCTCATCCGCAGCAAGCTTATCAAGCAAACCATCAGAGTACCTTGTCGTTAATTGATGCGGCTACTAAGCATCAGGCTCAAAGCTTGGTGTTTTCATCGAGTTCGGCCGTTTACGGTGATGAGCCCACATTGCCTAAACACGAAGACTGTACTTTGGCGCCGATGTCGCCGTATGCCGAGCATAAATTGGCGGGAGAATCTGCTTTGGCAGCGAGTAATCTGAATACAGTGGCATTGCGTTACTTTAATGTGTTCGGTCCTAAGCAAGATCCGTCATCCCCATATTCCGGAGTCATCTCTTTGTTCTCTCAGTGGGCTGCTGACCACACCGCGGCCAACATGTTTGGTGATGGACTCCAAACTCGCGATTTCGTTTTCGTCGACGACGTTGTTCAAGCAAATTTACTCGCCACTGATTTCGCAATCAACCATGGTGGTTCACAGGTGATTAACGTTGCTACTGGCCAAGCTATTACCGTGTTAGAGCTTTGGCAAAAGGTATGCGCTATATATGAATTCAATGATGCGCTAATCAACCATCTGCCAGAGCGCGAAGGTGACATTCGCGAGTCGGTCGCTGACATCAGTCGCGCCCAAGAGTTGCTTGACTATTCGGTTAACGTAAGTTTGACCGAAGGCCTGGGCAAATGCCTTAGCTCGAGTTAATCGGCAACAGACAGTTTGCCTTGGTGATGGCTGCCGTCACTGCTGTACCACATAATGTTGTAGTCGTTACGGATAAAGTTCTTGCTTTTAATGAGCTGAACAACCTGCGCCATTGAAGCTACGGGTGTCCAGCCATCTCGACGTGCTCGGCCAACCTTTAATCGCAGTGCGTGAATATGGTCGCCTACATTGATGCCTAATGCGGAGGCGGGTGAGTTAGGAAGCACAGTCTTGACTTTGACCACTCGCGAATGATTGAGTCGCCCAAACTCGTCGCGGAAACGCACTACATCTGGAGTGCCGTCGAGTCCGAGTGCACCAAGGGTGTCGCGGGTGTCGATGTGTGGCAACGACAGGTTGAAGACTAACACACGTTGGCCGCGCTTAACTTCGATAGTAAATTCTTTCATACTTTCAATCAAGGTTAGCTCGTTATTGAGGCCGACGAGATCATTAACAACGACACTATTAATCGCAAAGATTGTGTCGCCGACCATCAACCCTTGGGCCACCGCTGGCGAGCGCACATGCGCTTTCTTAAGGGTTAAGTCGTTTTCGTCAACGACCTGTACTCCTAGCCAAACGTTTGGACGGCGCAGGCGTTCACGTAAGATTTTATTTACCTGATCAATTGGGATTGCGTAGCCGATGCCGTCGGCTGACTGAGCTGTTGCGTTGTTGATGCCAATGAGTTCTCCGAGAGAATTAAGTAAAGGCCCACCTGAATTGCCAAAATTAATAGCAGCATCCGTTTGGATTAGCCCTTTAAATTTGATTTCTTGGCCGCGTGCAACACTTACGTTAATGTCACGGTTGACGCCAGAAAGAATGCCAGAAGTTAAAGAATGGGAGTTGCCTAAAGGGGAGCCAATTGCGATAACTTTTTCTCCAATCATTAAGTCGTTCTCTTTGGCGAAAACGATGGGTGCATATTTTTCGCCACTGATTATTTTAAGCAATGCCAGGTCAGATTGTTCGTCGACACTTAACAAGCGTGCTAAAACTGTTTCGCCACCAAACTGTTCAGCGAACGACAGCTTATATACGATTGTGCCACGGTTAGTCTTGTGGTTAACCACGTGAGCATTGGTAATCACCAAACCGCGTTCGTCGATAATCACTCCGGTTCCCTGACTGATTTGTTGACTACTAGCCGGAATAGTTTTCAAGCTAAGGGTGTCATCGCTACCTATAGAAACGACAAAAACGCCGATGTTAACGACAGCTGGCCCTGAAGAATAGTAGACACGTGATTCGGTAGTGAATCTGTCAGATGCGTTAACAGGTTGTTGCGCAAGAGCTGTAGAGACTAAGCAAGTTACAGCTAAACTAAGTAGGACGTGCGTTCGCATATTTACAGTTTACGTACACCCGAATGATATGTTAGAAAGAATGGTGGGCGTTACAGGGCTTGAACCTGTGACCCCCAGCTTGTCGAGCTGGTGCTCTAGCCAACTGAGCTAAACGCCCATTCTTGAGGCGAAAGTTTAACGCTGCGGAGGTGCCTTGGGTAGTAATTTGTTGCGCCAATCTTGACAAAGTTGAGTGTCGCGATCGGAGGCGAGCAAGCGGATTTCACAATAACGTAAAGCATCTTTTAGGTACAACTGACGACGCAGTTGGCCTGCAGCTTTGGGGCTGATGCCGTGTTTTTTAGGAGAGATTTCAACGTCGAGTCGATGTTGAAGTGCCAAAATATGCTTGGCATCGGCAAGTGTATAACGAGGCATGTGCGCGCGTTCTTGGAAACCACGCAACCACGAAAGGGCTGCTCGTTGCGGAGTGTGAAAATCGTATTTGGAAGTCGCCATGACTTCTTGTTCAACCATTGGGCCGTACAGTACAGCTAGTAACAGCGCACTACTCGGCGAATTACGCCATGGCATAGAATCTAGTGCTGCCATGCGACGCGATAGCACAGCATAGTTGTTTGAGTCTTCTTGTAGCCAGTGACTTACTTCAGGCAACATGGTTGGTAGCAATTTAAGCTCGAGTAGATCCGCTAAAACGCCAGCCATGCATCGGGTGCGCATCAGGCGTAATACTTCATCCGCAATTCGTGCCGGCGCCGCCTCTTTTACTATTGGCGCAAGTTCGCGGGCTGCATCAAGCTCGGTGTCACCTGCTTCAAAATCAAGGCGTCGCATAAACTTAATCATGCGCAAAATGCGTACCGGGTCTTCTGTGAAGCGGATAAACGGATCGCCAATTGAACGTATGACACGGTTTTCAAGGTCGGTAATGCCGTCGGTCCAGTCGTAGATCTTGCCTTTTTCGGGGTCGAGATAAAGGGCGTTAATCGTGAAGTCACGACGCAAGGCATCACTTTCGACAGTTCCGTAGTTGGTGTCACGCGCTAGCGTTTTCGTTTCTTTATTCTTTTTAGGAGCCGCACGAAAAGTCGCAATCTCAAATATCTCGTGCCCGTTGCGTACATGAACAATTGGGAAACGCCGTCCAATTATTCTTGCGCGACGATTGAAGACTCGACGCACCTGTTGTGGAGTAGCGGCAGTGGCAATATCGAAATCTTTAGGAGACGCGCCGAGTAATAAATCTCGCACGCAGCCGCCGACCAAATAGGTTTCATAACCTGCTTGGCGTAATTGTCGGACTACCGCAACAGCGCGTCGGTCAAGCCTCTTTAGTGAAAAAGGCAGTTCAATGATTCGAGGTGCGGACGCCATGCAGTTGTATTACTTGGGACGCTTGAAATGGAGGACAAAGCGTTCGCCTCGTTCTTCGCTTAGCAGGTACTGGTGTTCAGCCATTAGTTTCCAGCGACTGCCGTTCTCTTTGATTTCTGTCCAA
>JAPYTC010000131.1 GCA_029941685.1 Planctomycetota bacterium
ACGCCATCGTAATGTTTATGTCGAGCTGTCGGGTATTCCGCCGCAGTACTTGCCCAAGTATTTACCGCGCTTAGAGTTTCTCGGCGAGAGCGTGTTGTGGGGTACGGATTGGCCTAGCCCGGGGGTTAAAGATTTGCGCGCGAATGTGCAGGTGTTTTGCGATTTGAGTGAGTATTCAGATGAGTTTAAGCGCATGGTGTTGGTGGATAACGCGCAGCAGTTTTTCGAGGCTTAGTGATATAATCACCAGCCATGATTAACTTAGTTTTCGCCTTACTCTTCGCGCAACAGCCACCTTTATGGCGCATGCTTGACAGCCCCCATCTTCATTTGCTATAGTTGGGTTTATGAACAAAGCATACTCTCTTATTGCTCTGCTAATTGTATCCGTTGCCTTCATATTACTCTCGCATGATTCCACAGCCATAGCTTTTAATGGCGCTGGTAACTTTTCACTGCCAGAAGGCGGTGTACATAAAATAATATCGAACAGTGGCGCAGGGGGGTATGTCACGGTTGCCAATAATGGCCCCGGCGATGTAAAAGTCGTTGTGAAAAAGCCCAATGGTAGTGTTGTTACAGAAACGATAAGCCCAGGATGCGCATGCGATGTTTGGTTTCCCGAAGGTGCTCATGTTGCGCTAAAAGATGTCGGAGATAGTGACGATAACGAAAGTAGCGGCTCCTGGGTAAGTGTCTACCCGCTTTAATGAATACGCGCTACCTGTTAATGTTGGTTGCTGGCATAGCATTGGTCATATCCGCTTTTGTTTATTACCCGAATGATTCGCCTAACAGTTTAGATGCCCCTCACGAACCCACTTTCTTAGCACCCGTAAGCGACTCCGAAGAAGTTCCAGTTAAAAAGTACTCTCGTGAAAAAAACGTGATGGCGCATGAGCAAGGATTCCGAGAGATATCGATAGTGGCTAAGAACGGGGCGAGTACAGAGTTGGCTAGCGTGTATTTGTGGGATGCCAGCAATGATGTCGTGTCGAATAAGACCGACTCTGCCGGTAAGGTTTCGGTCGAACATGACTTAGACATCAAGGGCGCTTGTGTCGTAATTGAGGGCAGCGCCCCTTATTTTTTTCAGTTCGAAAACGGTGATGATGCACTCGTGCTAACCCTAGATTCTGACGAATCGCTGTGGGGCAATGTTCGCTTGCATTCCTCAGAAATTTTTTCTGACAGTCTAAATTTCATGTGTTCCGTAACAACATTTCCTACTCATATTCCCGAGGGTGTCATTGCCAAGCTGAAACGGCTCGGGGTAACTCCACAATCTGGATCGGTTGTGCCGAATAACAATGGCGCATTCGTTTTCGATAATGTTGGCACTGATTGGCGAGGGACGTTCTCGATGCCAAACGAATTCTGGATTTGTGAGGCGACTGGCATCGTCGAAATGGTTTTCGGTTATGTCGAGCTAAGGCACTCGTCCGCACCCATAGATATCGTGTTGCATCGTGCTGAAAAATTATATGGAGAGGTGCTTCTTGAAGGGAGTAGAGAGCGCGTTGCGAAAGGTCGTCTCGTCGCGACCCCGGTCTTCCCGAATTCTTTGTCTAACCAAGCTGCGTATGGGGCACACATAAAGGATGGCTACTTCTCCATCCCTATGACCCCTTCCACTGATGAGCAACGCCAATTGTGGTGTGTGAGTGGTGCGCAAGGATGCCCAAGCTTTATCGACCTCCAGGTGTTTGCAACTGCAGATTATGCAAGCAAGAGCTTTGAGTTTGAAACGCAGTACAAGCTCGACCCATGGGATTTAGGCACGCTTATGTTACGCGAGCACGAGTTGTCTACGGTTCGCGCCGTGAATCAACAGGGCCAGCCCATCGTTGGCGCTATGGTCTTGTCCGAACATTTTAGTAAGACTACTGATGACACTGGGTGGGCAGAGGCCAGTTTGGGCCAGGTCGTGATAGCGGCAAGAGGGTACAAGACTGTTGGCGTCCGTATCGAACCATTCATGCCTGCTGCGGAAGTAGTTTTAAAGCCATCCTCTACGGTTGTTGTTGATTGGTCCAGAATCAACCATGCTAATATGCACCAGCCCATGCTTCGATTAGTGAGTGAAGGGCCTGTTATCGCGGAAGTAGATGGAGTGTCACCCTTTGCCAACATTCGAGGGCTCGCAGAGTTGGGCATGAGGCCTTCGTCCCGAAGTCGAGATTCGGCAAGTGGCAGGACCACGATTCTTTTTCCAGCTCTCTCGCATTTGACTCAGCAGACTTTATGGGGGTTATCCATCAGCCACCCTATTCAGGTTTGTCTAGTTGATTCATCTGGCGCTGTAGTATCGTCCACAGAGTTGATAGATCTCAAAGTCGGAGTGGAACGACGTGTTGACTTGGTCGCAGTGCCTCTGCTTGATTAGGGTGATATAATCACCAACCATGATCAACTTAGTTTTCGCCTTACTCTTCGCGCAACAACCCCTAACCGACGTCTCAGATTGGGTACACGTCGGTGGTCAAGCTGCTTACACCTTCAATAACGGCGAACTACATGGCGTCGGTGCAACTAATGGCAACGCTTTCTTGCATTCGCCGCGTGAATACAGCGACTTCGTTTTAGAGTGTGATGTAAAGATCGCCCCGGGTGGCAATTCAGGTATTCAATTTCGCTCGCACGTCCGCGACAACGGACGCCTGTTTGGTTACCAGTGCGAAATAGATTCAAGCTCGCGCTGGATTTGCGGTGCCATTTACGATGAAGCACGCCGCGGATGGCTTGAAGACCTACGCGATGAAAATGAAAATTTAGCGCGCGATGCATTCGTTCAAGGTGCATGGAACCATTACAAAATAAAAGCGCAGGGTGACCGTATTCAAACATGGATTAACGGAGTGGCCTGCAGCGATATCCGCGATGATGCCGATGCGGCGGGGCTGATCGCTTTTCAAGTGCATGGTGGCGACGCAACCGACGTGCGCTGGAAAAACATTGTCATCAGCGAATTGCCACCCGCCCCATATATTCATAGCGTTTCTGATATTTCACAGCACTTCAGTTTTTACATGGACGGCCGCTTTTTCACTCAATACATTAAAGGTAACGGCGCCGACGTGCGTAACTGGGGCACGTTGTCGAAATTAGACTTAACAAATACTAATTTACTGCTGCTCGACGGCGGCGAACGGCGTATTCCATACTCAGAAAAGTCCATCACCCACATCGCCGAATTCGTCGATAGCGGCGGCACGGTGCTCATCATGGCCGATCACGCTACCAATGGGCCGGCAGTATTGCCACTCATCGAATATTTTGACGGTGCCTTATCCGACAATAAGGCACAAGCACCCTTTACTGCCGCGCCTTCTTTAGCCACGCAAGACATTGAATATTACGGAGGCAAAACTTTAGCAGTAAGCAATACATGGACTCACCTAATAAAAGATAAAAAAGGACGTCCACTGTTGGCGCGTCGTCAATTTGGTAAGGGCAACGTGCTGTTAGGTTCGCGCGGTTTGTTTGGACATAAGCCCGATCACTCCGACCCGATTAATGCGCAGTGGGTGCGTCCGTTGTTGTTAGATTTGGTCGCCTCAAAGGTCATAGATAAATCACAAGGTCAGCATAGTCAGTGGGCAGAATTGACAGAGCAACTTGGGCCATTGAAGTTAGAGTTTAACGAAGGCACTAAACCATTCGCCGAAGCGATTGCTAATGAATACATCATGGTGCGTCCTCATCTAGTAGAAATAACCGGCGTCGAACCTGCGCCAGGCATGATTAAAAATTTGTTAATCCTACCCACAGGCGGCGGCGGGTTTTCGAGTGGTCAACGTATTGCAATCGGCGCCTTTTGGGGGAATTACCCTGAAAAGCGTTATCCCATGGTCGAGTTGATTTCACATGAAGCGGGGCACTCGTGGGTGCTGCCCTATGCCGAGCCACTCTGGAACGAACCCATCGCCACCTACCTCGGTATTAAAGTGGGCCAGCGTTTAGGCATGCCCGATGCCGATGCGACTCTTGCTCGCGCCATCGCCAAAGCGCGCAACTTAGATCCAGAGCTCAACAAAATAGATCCTTTAGCCGCCGATGCGCCGCGCGATTTAATTTGGGGTAAGTCCTATTATGTCTTCGAACAGCTCGAGCAAAAATACGGACCGGGCGCGCTTGCCAAATACTTCAAAACCAAACGCGCTGTTCTCGAAGATGGACGTGATGGCTACTCAATGAATGACTGTGTCGCAGTTTGGAGCAAAGCGGTCGGTGAAGATTTAGTGCCATGGTTTCAATCTTTGGGTTTTTCGGTAACTAAGGTCGAGCTAAACTAAACACAGTGAATTCACCAGCACCCACCTTGCTCATCGTCCTCGACGGCTGGGGCCACGCACCCGCTAGCGACAGCAACGCCATCACCCATGCTCCGGCTGACAACTTTCTGTCGTGGTGGGAGAAATACCCGCACACTCTGCTTTCAGCGAGCGGCGAAGAAGTCGGACTACCTAGTGGCCTTATGGGTAACTCCGAAGTGGGCCACACCAGTATCGGCGCTGGACGCATTGTGCATCAAACGATTTCACGCATCAATAACGCTATCGACAGCGGTAGCTTCGAGCAAAACGGAATGTTGCGCAACGCCATCGAACACGCGCGCGCCAACAATTCTACATTACATTTGTTCGGCTTGTTAGGTAACGGCGGTGTTCACGCCAGCGATAACCATTACAACTCGCTGTTAGCTTTGGCTAAATCAATGGGGCTAAAGCCACAGCAAGTAAAGATTCACTTGTTACTCGATGGCCGCGATACCGCGCCGCGCTCAGCCGAAAAGTTTATGTCGCAACTCGAAGAAATGTGTCGCATCCACGGGGGTAGTATCGCTAGCATTTGCGGCCGTTACTTTGGCATGGACCGCGATACAAACTACGAGCGCACTCAACTTTTCTGGGACCTCATGGTCGACGGTAATGCACCATTTACCAGTGCCACTGCCACCGATGCTTTGCAGGCGGCATACGCGCGTGACGAAAACGATGAATTCGTGCAGCCGACCCT
Source organism: Planctomycetota bacterium (assembly GCA_029941685.1). Classification (GTDB taxonomy): domain Bacteria; phylum Planctomycetota; class UBA1135; order UBA1135; family UBA1135; genus JAPKEZ01. Next base: position 5,020 of record JAPYTC010000131.1, read on the forward strand.
CATCGGCGATAGCGCTACCATTCAAGACAACGACTCGGTGATCAGTTTTAATTTCAGAGCCGATCGCGTGCGCCAGATATCAGA
>JAPYTC010000132.1 GCA_029941685.1 Planctomycetota bacterium
GTTATAAACTCGGCCGAGCGTGCTGGTGCGCGTAAGGTTTATTTGGTAGACGAGCCGATGGCTGGTGCGTTGGGTGTTGGCATGCCTGTTACCGAGGCACAAGGTTCCATGATTGTTGACATTGGTGGTGGTACGACCGAGGTCGCGGTGTTGGCGTTGGGTGGCCCGGTCGCTATTAAGTCAGTTAAAATTGCAGGCGATAATTTAGATGATGCGATTGTCGATTATGTTCGCAAAAATCACAACTTACAGATTGGTCCGCAGACCGCCGAATTGTTAAAGAAAACAATCGGTTCAGCTTCGCCAGACGGCGAAGAGAAGACCCTCGAAATCGCGGGCCGCGACACATTAAATTTGATGCCGCGCAAAGCTGTGATGAATTCGGAAGATATTCGTGAGGCACTCGAGCCTGCACTCAAGGGTATTATGCGTGCTATCCTCGATTGCCTTGAGCTAGCGCCACCAGAAATTGGTTCTGATTTGCTCGAGCAGGGTATTGTTGTTGTGGGTGGTGGCGCGTTGTTGCCAGGCCTTGCTAGCTATATCTCAAAGGGTACTGGCTTGCCCTGTACAATCGATGCCGATCCGCTTACTGCTGTTGTGCGTGGTACGGCGAAGTTCCTCGAAGACCTCGACTTGTACGCTTCCTTCCTTTCTGACGGAGAGGATCTGCAGTAGTGTTCTTCTTGCTTCCGGGTGCTGAGCGCAATCGGAAGAAGTTGCTGACGGTGCTTGCAGTATTGTTGCTGTGCGCTCAGGCTTGCTTTCCACTATCGTTTATTGACGATGCGGTCCATGCCGTTTTGGGGCCAGTGATGCAACCTGTGAATCGCTTAGCGGGTGCATGGTCTTCGATGTTCCAACGCTTGCCCAAGGGTAGCTTGCACTCAGAGAAATACCGTTCGCCATTGATTGCTGCCGAGCGCAAATTCGGGCACCCATTAGATGTTCCAGGTATTGCTTGGCTTGAAGTTCCAGTTCTTGCTATCGATGTCAAAAGCGGGCGGATGAAACTGTCGGCAGGGCACGATTTTTATTTGAGTACCGGTCAGGTCGTAGCTTTTGCCGATAGTTTTCTCGGACGAATTGCTGAAGTTGAAAACAGCGTCGCTTATGTGGATTTATTTAATCGCGCGGGGCAGCGCACAGGAATCACTATTCAATCAGATTCGTCGTCAACGCGTGCAGTTTGTTTCGGACGTGGTTTGTCCGGTGCCGCGGTCGTCGATTGGATTGAAAATGAAAAGAAGATTTTTGCGCAATCCACATTGTGGTGGCGTCCGCGTCCGCTTGATGTTGCGCAGTTGGTGAATGCAGGATTGAAGCTTGGACATTGTATTGGTGAGGGTAGTGCTGCACGCGGCGATAACATGTTTGTCGTTGAGCATTCTATTCCGGCTTCGGCAGAGGGGCGGGTATACGTTGCTGCGAGCGCTGTCGGCGACAGTATCGTTGCCGAACCTGTGGTCTATCACCAGACAGCGCAACGGATGTTGCTCGGCGATGCGGTGTACGGTAATAAGTTATGTGCTGTTGCATCAAGCGCTGACTTCTCGCCCGCGGTGCTTAGTGATCACTCACGGGTCTGTGGTCAGGTAGTCGCTTGGCGCGGCAATTGGGGCTGGGCACATTTGCAGGCGCCGTCCGCGTGGGTAGATCGCTCAGTAGCCATACATTCTGGACATGTGCGCCTCCATCAAGCAGGTGACTCAGAAGTGATATATACGCGCGGCGGGTTCGGCGTGCCGCGTGGCTTGTTGCTTGGCGATGCGGACGCCTCGTTATTCACGCCGTCGGCTAATCTCGATGTGTGGTTAGCTCCTCAATCTCTCGTGGTAGCAGATTAATGAAGGCCCGTCTGATTGTGTATTTAGCATTGTCTGTGGTTATTACGCTGGTGTTCCCATGGGTGCGCCAATTGCCATTGGGTGTTTACCTGCCCGATGCATGGTTGTTACTGCTATTGCTGGCAGTGCCAACACCAATGCCGCATTCTGCTCGCAAACCAGTACTCTTGGTATTTTGTCTAGCAATACTGCGCTCGTCCGTCTGCCTATGCTCGCCAATTGCAAGTTGCGCCTCAATGTTTTCGGCACTATTGGTGCGTGAAGCTCTTACGCTTAGACTATCCGACTCGCTGTTTGTCTACCGTTTCAGTTGCGCAGTGTTGGCATCGGTACCTATGGCATTGATCGATATTAATATCGCTGGGCAATACCAATTGCATGTTCCCTACTCGATTTGGATATGGCGCGTTCTGTTAACTGGATTGGTCGTCGCACTAGTTAAGCGTCGTGCGACCGGTCCTATGTTCGGGGGCAAACGATGAACAATAAGCGGCTTGGGCATCTAGCAATCGGCTTTGTGTTTTTAGTGTGCGTAATGGTGGCACGGCTGTTTCAGCTGCAAGTGATTGAGGGAGATGAGTGGCAACGTCAGGCTCGAAGTTCACGCTTAGATAAAGACACCATCCCATTCAAGCGAGGACGCATCACGTCTGCTGACGGCAAGATTTTTGCTGAAGATGATTCCGCATACGATTTGTATTTTCGTTACCGCGATTTTCGTCGTAACCACCCAGCCGGTCAGATTCACGCGGCTTTAGTCTTACTCAGCGTCGATGCCCCTGGGGTTGAGCAGTGTATGGTCGATGCGCAGGTGTGGGCACGGCAGTTGTTGCAGTTAGAACCACCACGTTTGGCTGACCTTAGTGGGCAGGCGCGCAACGATCTTAATTATTATTTACGTGGTATGTTCGGCATTGTATCTTCAGAACAGCGCGAAGATTATTTTGATTGGCTCGACGGTAGCGACCTCAATCTCGGCGAGTACTTCCCTCAAGCCGAATCATATTTCTTACAGCAATTGAAGTTTTACCAAGTACGAATAACAGCGCTTGAAACAATGCTCGGAAGCGGTTGGCATCAGCATATGCTGCTGAAGATTGAAACCCGCCGTCAGCAATTGCAGCTGATGGTGCTGCAGCGTGCACTACAAGATACAGCAGCGCGCTCTTTGCAATACAGTCCCAGTGAGTTGCGTGGTAAGTTGCGTGATAAAGAGTCGCGCTTAAATGCGGCGCATTTACTGCATCAGCATTGGCAGCTTGATGGGCGAGCCGAGTATTTAGCTGCAATGCTAAGTCCAATTGATGACAATGCTAGTGAACAATTGCGTCAGCAAGAATTGTCGCAGCAAGTAGAGTTGTTAAGTTCTTTGTGGCAACAGGTTGAATTGGCTGCTCCACAAGATACAGCCGGCATATTGCGTGATCAGCAATACCGTGTGCATCGTTTTAGGGTCATTGGTTTCTCCAAAGACGTCGACTATCAGATTGTTGATTTGTTGGCGCAGCAGGGTGATGATTACCCTGGTTTATATCTGCAAAAAATTACGCGGCGTAATTACCCCACAGAATTGAGCCCGCAAATAGTCGGGATGGTACGCCTGCCGCATGAAAGAGATCTCTTCGAATATCGTGTATTGAATGACCGCTTCCGCCAGTTGCGAAAATTGTTTTACCGTAACGTTGAGGATGAGGCCGAGTACCGCCAGTTGCGCCATCGTTTGTGGAGCGCAACCTTGCGTCCAGATGAGACGCGTGGTATTAGTGGGGTAGAAAATTCCTTCGAGCAAGTGCTGCGAGGTGTTCGTGGCTATTTGCAAGTACTCGAGGGTGGCGAAGATGGCAAGGTTCCGCTTGAGTTGCTGTATTCGTCTCCTTTAAATGGCAATGATGTGGTGCTGTCACTAGACACCAAGTTAATTGAGCAGGCCGAGCAGTCGATCGCCAAGGTTTACCGCAACACTCGGCAACGAATGCGCGAGTATTTCCCTAGTGCTGATTTGTCTTCTAAGTTCGATGCCTTGCAACCCAAGGTCGGCTTTGCACTTATTGATTTGAAGAGTGACCAGGTTCCGATGTTGGCCACTGCGCCGCACCTCGCACGCCAACAGTTGCGTCAAGATTATCAGCAATTGGTCGCGCTGAAAGATGCTTCGCCACTACGTCATCGTGCTTTGGCCGGTAATTATTGGCCGCAAGAGACCCCTTATCCTGGCTCGACATTCAAGCCCTTGGTAGCCGCTGCCGCCTTGATGTTTGATAGCTCGTTATGGAACAAGGTCTATCGTTGTGAAGGGGTTTTCAAGGCTAACGACAATGGAGTGAATTTGCATTGTGATTCGCGTTATGGTCACCAAGCAATAACAATGCGTGATGCATTAAAAAAATCGTGCAATATTTACTTTTACAAGTTGGCACGTGATATCGGGCCACAGCCTATTTACAGTTTGGCAAGTTCATTGGGTTTTGGGGAGCCAACTGGCTTTGAAGTTGCGTACCTCGAAAAGGGAGCGAATTATTTGGTCGACCTCGAAACCTTAAACAATAATTCTTTGCGCTTGATGCGTACTGCGATTGGTCAGGTTGGCGTTCACGCAAGCCCTCTGCAAATGGCTCGTTTGTATGGATGGCTGGCTACGTCTACATTGCCTAGTGCTAGCATTGTTCTTGAGGGAGCTGGCGCTTCACCTGCGCTCGATTCTGGTGAGGTTCCGGTGTTGTCCAACAATTACCGAACAAAAATTGTAGACGCCTTGAGCGCTGTAAATTACGAGCTAGGTGGTACCGCATACAAGACACAATTTCCTTCGCAGTGGCAAATAGTGGGAAAGACTGGTACATCGCAGGTTTCGTCGGGCGGTAAATTACAGCCGACTCATGCTTGGTTTACGGGGTACTTTCCAGCCGATAATCCGCGTTATTCTTTTGCCATTATGTGTGAAAACACCGGACTGCACGGCGGTCAAATAGCTAGTTTCATTCTCAAAGAGTTTTTGCAGCGGGCAATGCCGCAATTAGCTCCCGAACTCGTGGTGCAATCCAATGTTCGCTAAGCTTTTTCGCCGCCCACTTATGCTGCGTTTGCGCCGCAGTTGCTGGCCAATCATTCCTTTGGCAATCGGCATATTATATTGGGGATTTCAGCTGCAGTGGAGTGTATCAAGTGATCTACAAATGCCAAGCGGTCACGTCATTCGCGTGGCAGCGTGTCTACTGTTTGCACTCACCGGTTT
>JAPYTC010000133.1 GCA_029941685.1 Planctomycetota bacterium
GTATTGGTTGGTATATTCTTTTTCTGCATCAACAGTAAAGGAGCCGTTCAGTGCGCCTACACTGCCATTCGCTGGAACTGCGATAGTGCTAGAAGCCACTTCAAGAGTTGGGGTAAACCCAGCGGCATAAGCGTTGATATGCAGATCACTCCATGGTGCGTCGCCAGGAACGGCGCATGCCGGAATGAGGGCCAAGCTGATTAGGAGAAGCTGTGTTCGGGTGAATCGCATGAATGTAGTGTAACTTATCCCTTCAACGGTTACACTGAAAGAAGACATTAGGATGAAAGCACCGCCCCCTGACCACATCATGAAACTAGCCTCAGCTGTTGAAGCGGCCGGAGGAAGGGCGTACCTAGTGGGTGGAGCAGTGCGTGACCGACTATTGAATATTGAGTGCAAAGACTTTGACCTCGAAGTTTATGGGCTCGAAGTAGATAGCTTAGAAACTTTGCTCTTAGAATTCGGTAAGGTTCATCTCATCGGCAAGCAATTTGCAGTGTTGTTGCTAGTGTTCGACGATGGTAACCAAATCGAAGTTGCTCTGCCGCGCCGCGAATCGAAAACCGGACCAGGCCATAAAGGCTTTGCGGTCAAGTCCGACCCACACATGGCAAAAGAAGACGCCGTCCTGCGCCGTGATTTCACCGTTAATGCATTAATGCAAGATGTATTAACTGGCGAGGTGTTCGATTTCCATGATGGCGAGGGTGACTTAGAGCGCAAAGTGTTGCGCCATGTGTCGCCGGCTTTTATTGAAGATCCGTTGCGCGTACTCCGAGCAGCACGTTTTGTAGCGCGTTTCGATTTTTCAATTGCTGAAGAAACAGTAGAGCTGTGTCAGTCGATTGACATTTCAGAATTGCCGCGTGAGAGGATTGAGGGTGAATTTAGATTGATGCTCGAAAAATGTGATTACCCTGGTAAGGGCTTACTGGCGCTTGAGCAAACTGGCGCGTTACAGCATTTTCCTGAACTTGCATGCTTGCGCGATGTTCCGCAAGATCCGGAATGGCATCCTGAGGGCGACGTGCTCATTCATACAGCTTTGTGTCTAGACGCTGCCGTGCTGCGCCGTAACGACATGGATGACGTTTGGGTCGAGATGCTCGGTGTGCTGTGCCACGATTTGGGCAAGGCTACTCATACGGTGTTCGAACGCAATCGTTGGCGCTGTCCGGCGCATGATGTTGGCGGGATAAAGCCTACCAAGGCATTGCTAGAGCGCATGAATGGCCAGAGCTATGTTGTGCCTTTGGTTTGTGATTTAGTGCGCGAACACTTGCGCCCAGGTCAGCTGTATCTCGAGCGTGATAAAGTTAGTGATGCAGCGATTCGCCGTTTATCTACGCGAGTGAATATTCCTGCTCAATGTCGTGTCTCTTTTGCTGACTTCGCTGGGCGCCTTAAGCCTTTCGAGTTGCCATGGCCACCAGAAGTGTGGTTACTCGAACGTGCAACTAGTCTGGGCGTTAAGGAGGAAGCCCCTAAGAATTTCTTGCGCGGTCAAGATTTGATGAAGCAGGGTATCGAGCCAGGCCCAGGAATGGGAAAGATTTTAGATGCGGTTTACGAACTTCAACTCGAAGGAGAACTAACTAGCCGCGAACAAGCCCTAGATTGGTTATGGAAGCACTATTAATAACACTCTTTGTACTTGCCGCAGGGGCTGTGTTTTACTTCTCATGGAAGTATCATAAAAAACGCCGCGAAGCATTTTTAGTATGGTCCGCTGCGAATGGTTTTTCTTTTGACCCCAATCGGAGTCGCGATATCGGGCGCAGATTTGCGTTTTTAAACAGGCTGAATCAAGGTAGTAATCGCTATGCATATGATTCTTTGCAGGGTGACTATCAAGGCTTTGCTGTTGATGCCTTCACCTATCATTATGAGACTTACTCAACTGACTCAAAGGGTAACCGCCGGACAAATCACCACCATCTTGGTGTAGTCGCGATTAAGATAGAGCGGGCATTTCCTGAACTTTATCTACACCCCGAAGGATTTTTTTCGAAGATAGGGCAGTTTCTTGGATTCGACGACATTGATTTTGAGTCTATCGAGTTCTCAAAGAAATTTGCAGTAAAGTCAGATGATAAAAAATTAGCTTATGACTTCTGCAATACAGCGATGATGGAATACTTGCTACAGCATCAAAAGACTGCAATCGAGCTCGACGGAGATACTCTGGCTCTGTATGATACTTATAGGTTGGAGCCTCAGGAGCTTGATGGCTACTTAACACACTTAGTTAACATCCGGTCATTAATGCCCGATTACCTTTTTAGAAAATAATGATTTACGCCTTAATCGGAATACCCCTTTTTATCTTGGTGTTTGCAGTCAGTATGTACAACAGCCTTGTCTCTATTCGCAATCAATGCGACGAAGCGTGGTCTAATGTCGATACCGAATTGAAGCGTCGCTACGATCTAATCCCTAACTTGATAAACACAGTCAAGGGGTATGCTAAGCATGAAAGCGAGTTGCTCGAAAAGGTGACAGCGATGCGCGAAAAGGCATCATCTAATCACGGCGATATAAAGTCGCAGGCTGCAGACGAAACCGCTCTTCAAGGTGTATTGTCTAGCTTGATGGTGCGTCTCGAAGCTTACCCTGATTTGAAGGCCAGCACTAATTTCGCCGAGTTGCAGTCAGAATTAGCCAATACCGAAAATCGTATTCAGGCGGCCTTGCGTTTTTACAACGGCAATATCCGCGAGAATAATAATAAGATTCAGCAGTTCCCATCCAGCGTCATTGCCGGCATGTACAGCTTTGCAATACGCGAGTTCTTTGAAATAGAAATACCTGAGATGCGCGAGGCACCTCAGGTATCTTTTTAAGCTAATAAGTTTAGCTTAGCTAGTTTTTACCAGCGGTTGTTTTCGCGACGTTCGCGAGGCTTGCGCTCTTCTGCAACGTTTACGCGCAGGTCGCGGCCTTCTTGATCAGAACCATCTAGGGCCTTGATTGCAGCGTCACCAGCTTCGTCATCCATTTCGATGAAGCCGAATCCACGAGAGCGACCGGTTTCGCGGTCGTTAATTACTTTACTGTCGGTTACTTCGCCGAATTCAGAAAAAAGATCACGGAGTTCATCGTCACCGATGCTCCAGGGAAGGTTACCAACAAAGAGTCGCATTTTTTTTATTTAAATTATGAGAGAGGCCCAGAAAGGCCAAGGCGCATATTTTAGTTGTTATTGGTCTGTGCGCCTAGATAATTGTCAATTATTAATATTTCACAGACCTCATCAAGATTGTTGCCAGCTACACCAAATCGTCGATAGTCTCATTTTTTGCTAAAATCGTGAAGACTATCTGTTAGTGAGTGTGTAGAAGTGTCATGTAAACAAGGACTTAAGTATATTTTAATGCGAGAATAAGTCCGCTTCTAAGACCTAATAGTATTGCCAAAACGGCTTGTTTCGGGTGGCAGAGTATCGGGATTGGTCGGTGTTAGCGATACGCTAATGCTAAAATAACCGAATGCGAACCATAGTAGCTGTCCTGTGTTTGATTGCGTTTGCACTTGGCTGTGCGATTTCACCACCCGAGCCATTTGACTATCAATGGCAAAGTAATTGGATGAGCTTGCCCGACGGCATCAGTTTCGGCAACACCCACGGTTGCGTAGAAGTCGCAAAAAACGGCGATGTATATTTAAGTACCGACAGCAAAAATGCCATCTTCGTTTTTGATGATCACGGTCAATATAAAAAGTCATTTGGCGCAGAATTGGCCGGCGGTCTGCATGGTCTAGAAATCGTCATGCAAGATTCCGTCGAGTACTTGTGGACGGCACACACTGCCTTGCATCAAGTGCAAAAACTTACTTTAGATGGCGAAGTGCTTATGACTGTTGCGTGGCCTGAACAATCTGGCAAATACACATCGGCTGACGAATACGCACCGACTTCAGTAACGGTTTTGCCCAACGGCAACTTCATGGTCGCCGACGGCTATGGAAAATCATGGGTGCACATTTACGACGCCGACGGTAATTGGCTGTCATGTTTTGGTGGCTGGGGGACAGCCGCCGGCGAATTCAAAACTCCGCACGGTATTACTTATGACTCTTTCATCGATAAAGTCATTGTCGCCGACCGCGAAAACCGTCGCTTGCAATTGTTTGACACCGACGGCACATTCAGTCACTGTATTAGCACCGTGCTAAACCGCCCATGTCATGTCGATGTAAATGCGACGGGGTGGTTAGTAGCCGAACTTGAAGGGCGCGTTACTATCCTCAATCGTACCGGTGACGTATTAAAACACCTCGGCGAACAGCCCGACCGAAAGTTGCGCGCCAACAATCGAGTTGATTATGATAAGTGGAGTGACGGAATTTTCCTGTCACCGCATTGTGCCGCCTGGGGCAGTAACAACGACATTTGGGTCAGTGATTGGAATTTTCGCGGACGCCTCAGTCATTTGAAAATACAGTAGCATCTACTCAGCCTTGCCGCCGGTATAGCCCAATTGCTCGAGCATCGAATTATCGTATTCAGAGCCAATCAGGATGATTTCTTCGGCTTGTGGAATTCGCTCAAGCATTTTGTAAAACATCACGCGCTGCTTTTTAAATTCGGCGGCATGGAGGCTTTTGACATCTTCAGCATCAGACTGACCGTTGGCGTCGACGGTATTTAGATCGTAGAAAAATTCGGTATCATTGAGTACCTGAACGTACTTCCAGTTTTCGCCAAGGTAACCCTTCTTGCGAAGATCATCACGTGATTGCCATTGGGGTTTCTTGCTCTGGGTGTCGTCACGGGTAGATATCGATCCTTTACGTTCTTTGATTAAGTCTTGCACAGCGCCGCCCATCAAATACAACTGAAAGGCTTCCATGTAAAATCCGTCCTTAAACAAATCTCGCTCGATGGTCGTTGCCGTACCCTTAACGATAGGCGATAAGTCGACGCCCTGAATTTGAACGTTGATATCGATGCCAGCTAATGAACAGATTGTCGGTAAGACATCAATTTGATTGACGGCGAAATTGCTGCGACGACCTTGGCTGCCTGGCACATAGAGTACACCTGGAATG
>JAPYTC010000134.1 GCA_029941685.1 Planctomycetota bacterium
TCACAAAACAAAACACAAAAAACTAAAGCTTCGGCCTTTCAATTCATGAACGCAGTTGAGGATAAGCAACAGCGTGCTGATGCTAAAGCCATTGACAAAATGATGAAAGCAGCGATGGGCTGTAAAGGTGCGATGTGGGGCGACGCCATTATCGGTTATGGCGATACCGAGTTAAAGTACGCTAGTGGCCGCGAGCTTGATTGGTTTAAGATCGGATTTTCACCGCGCAAGGGGAAGATATCTTTGTATTTGTGGTGCCCAACTCCAAAGTATGACAAGTTGTTGACGAAGCTTGGCAAACACAAACGCGGCAAAGGGTGTTTGTACATCAATAAACTTACGGATGTCGATGCCGATGTCTTGCAACAGATACTCGAACTTGGCGTCAATAGCTAAGGCCAATGCTAGTCCTACTTTCACCCGCTAAAAAACTCGACTTTGATACCAAGGTCGTCGATATTGAGTTGTCACAACCGCGTTTTATTAATCAATCAGCGCAGTTGATAAAAATATTGAAATCTAAATCGCAAAACGAAATTGCCGGCTTAATGAAGCTAAGCGACACCTTGGCTGAATTAAATGTCGAACGCTATAGCTACTGGAATAAACGACATTCATCTAAAAATTCGCATCCGGCTTTGTTGTGTTTTAAAGGCGCGGTTTATGCGGCACTCGATGCTAAAACATTTGGCGAGCACGATATTCAATTCGCTGACAAAACGGTGCGCATTTTGTCTGGTTTATATGGCGTATTGCGCCCACTTGATTTGATGCAACCTTATCGACTCGAAATGGGCACAAAGTTGGCGAATGATAAAGGGTCTAACTTGTATAAGTTTTGGGGAGATGATTTGACAGATAGTATTAATGCTGAAGAATCTGAAGTAGTGGTTAATTTGGCGTCGAACGAGTATTTTAAAGCGGTTGGAGCCAAGAATATTAACGCGAAAATTGTTACTCCGCAGTTCAAAGAGAAGAAGGGCGACGATTACAAAATGATTGGCGTGTTTGCTAAAACGGCGCGTGGCTTAATGACGCGTTACATCATCGAGAACAAAATAAGAAACGTCGCTGAACTAAAGAAGTTCAACGACGCTGGTTATCAATTCAATAAGCCGTTGTCGACGGTCACTGAATGGGTGTTTACTCGTTCGAGTTAAGCTGCTTCATCTCGTCGAAAACATTTTCGAAAATAGCAGTTAGCATTTGCTCGGCACCGCAGCAGTTTAAGTGGTGATTGTCGTGATAAAAGAGAACGCCCAAGACCGATATGGCACGCAGCCCATCGATCTCGGGACGATATTTAGTGGGGGTCATCTACGACTACTTTACAGTTTCAAGCTCGGCCATCAATTCGGCGACCTTTGCTTCGAGCTCTTCGCCACGTAAATCTGTGTAGCGAATTACGCCATTGGCATCAAGCAAGTAAGAAGTTGGGTAGTATTCGACACCCCAGTCTGCGGCAGCGCCTTCTGAGCCTCCGCCAGTGAAGATGCTCTTCCAGGTTACGCCCATCTCTTTACATTTTTTGCGGTACTCATCTTTGTCGCCATCAGTGTTAACACCAAAGATTACAAAGTCTTGACCAGCATAGCGCTCAACTAGCGCTTTTTCAGTCGGGATTTCGCCCCGACAAGGGCCTCACCAAAAACCCCAGAAAACGACAAAGGTAACTTTGCCGCGGGTGTCTTTGAGGTGGCGTTCTTTGCCGTCGACATCTACGCCGCTAAGTGCTGGAGCAGTCTTGTCAACTTTTAATTGGCGCTTCACCAACAATGGAGCAGCATCTTTGGCGGCTTGAGAATTAGGATATTTCTCGAGCAGGCTATCGACAGCTGAGTCAGATTTTTCTTGGTCATTGCCGTCGCCGTAAGCAAAAGCACACGCGAGAACGCAGTATGCTTGGATGTCTTTTGAGGTGGTGGCATCGCCAAGTTGTTCGATAGCCGCAATTTTGGACGGCGTATCTAGTTGCACGCGGCGCATTGATTTGGTGAATTTAATTGCGTAATCAGAGTCGGCGTATTCTTTGATGAACATCTCCGATAAACTCGCAAATACCTTGTCAGGGTGCGACCAATTCTTTTCGCCGAAATACTGCACGCACCAAATTTGTGCCCTGGCGCGTTCACTAGCTGCTATAGTTTGATCTTTGGCGAAGGCGCGAAACTTATCGAAGTAAATTTCGATTGGATTTTCAATCTCAGTGAATTCACCAGACTCGTACATCGCTCCTATTTGGGCGTAATAGTCGTTCATGGCCGAATGGTACGATGCTTCGAGGGTTTCTACCGCGGTAGGCGCCGAAGCTTCTACCGGCTGTTGCGCCGCAAACATCAGGGTGGAGAGGATTAAGGTGTTAAGCATAAAAGCACTATACTCGGTATAATTATGATTGGCTAGAAATACATGACCCATCTCCCTAAACCATCGTGGCTCAAAATGAAGCTGCCGCGCGGTCAAAAAACCGCAGATTTACGCAATTCCATGCGTGAAAAGAACTTATTCACGGTTTGTGAAGAGGCGCGTTGCCCGAACCTAGGCGAATGCTGGGAAGACGGCACCGCCACTATTATGGTAATGGGCGATGTCTGCACGCGAGGATGTCGATTTTGTGCGGTAAAAACCGGCAATCCGAATGGTTGGCTTGACTACGACGAGCCCGAAAAGGTGGCGGCTAGTGCCGATATCGAGCAATTGCGTTACATCGTAATCACATCCGTCGACCGCGATGATTTGCCCGACTTCGGTGCGGGGCATTACGCAAAAATCATTAAGGCGATTAAGGCGAGGCGTCCTGATATGTTGGTTGAGGCTTTGACGCCAGACTTTCAGGGCGATGATGATTGTATTCATACGATATGCGACAGCGGACTCGACGTGTTCGCGCACAATATCGAAACGGTAGAAAGTTTGCACCGCCGCGTGCGCGATGTGCGCGCCAAGTATGACCAAACTTTGTATGTGCTGGCCGAAGCCAAGCGTTACCGCGCTGATCTGGTGACCAAGTCGTCAATCATGCTAGGACTCGGTGAAACCGACGACGAGTTGCGTCAAACATTCAGCGATTTGCGCAGGGCCGATGTAAATATTCTTACACTAGGCCAATACCTACAACCCAACAAAAAACTTTTGGACGTGGTCGAGTACGTGCATCCGGATAAGTTTGACGAGTGGGCCGAGGTGGCGATTAATGAGTTTGGTTTTGATTACTGCGCGTCGGGGCCGATGGTGCGGTCTTCTTATAAGGCTGCTGAAAACTATGTGTTGGCGCAGAAAAACCGGTTAGAAGTGTAGGTTATTGTTTATTATGAGCGAAATAATCGATTTAAAGTCTAAGCTTGATTCAATCTCTGTCGCTTGGCACCCAAAGGTAATAAGTGAAGCTAATGGTCAGTACATTAAGCTTGCAAAGTGTGAAGGCGTATTAGAATGGCATGTGCATGACGACCAAGACGAAGTTTTTTTATGCTTGGAAGGCCAGTTAATCCTTGAGATGAAAGACAGGGAAGTAATATTGAATTCTGGACAAATGTTTACAATGCCTCGTGGCGTTGAGCATCGGCCGCGGGCATCCTCGTTAACATCTATTTTGTTATTTGAGCCAGTCGATACGGAACATCTAGGTGGGGCCGCAAGTCCGCGCAACGTGTCTATTGCAGACCAACTTGACAGCGATTAAAGAGCGCCTGCTTTTTCAGGCCTATTAGATGCGTGTTTTCGCAACAACAATCGAAAGCTAAGCCGTATTTGGGATTGAGACTTTAAAGCATGAGCCAATGCCTTTGGTGCTGGTCACTGAAACTTCACCGCCGAGTTCTTCAACTTTGTTGCGAACGATGCTGAGTCCAAATCCAGCGCCTTCTGCCATAACAATAGCCTCTGCCGACCTCATGTGTGGCTCGAAGACGGAGCCAAGATCGTCACCCCTGATTCCAATGCCGCAATCCGCAACAGATAATAAAAAACGATGGTCAAAGTTCTCTATGGATAGCTTTATTTCTGTATTAATTACCGAGTATTTTGCAGCATTTACAAGTAGGTTGAGAATAATCTGCGTCATAGATTCTCGTGAAGAATTTACGATAAGCGAATTTTCTTTTGAAGTTATTATGAGATCACCGTCTCTGCCATATGGGCGAAGGGCCTCTTTGGCGATACGATTAATTAACGCAATCAGGCAAAATTCTTCCATAACAATTGCTTCTTTTACCCCCGCCTCTTCGCTCATTAAGGATTCAAACAGGCTTGTCAATCTATTGATGGGATTTAAGAGGCTGTCGAGAGTATCTCGTTTTTCATCTTCGCCCATTTCATCTCCATGTTTTGCAATAAGCTGTACTCCGGAAGAAATTTGAGCAAGTGGAGTGCGAAATTCATGCGATATTGATTTTAGGTTTCGATTTTTATTCCTTAGTTTTTGAGCAGTCTTCAGGGATTCTTCTTGTACGCGGATCCGTCTGATATGGTTGATAATCATTGGCCCTGCTAATTCCGCGAATGTCTCAAGTAAATGTTGATCTTCTATAGAATATCTATCCGTTTCTTTCGATTCAGAATCAATCACAGCAATCACTTGGCCATCGACCAAAACAGGTACTGCTATTTCAGATCCGCCCTTGCTAGCTAGATCTCGAATGTAGTAATCACATTGATTAACATCGGGCACTAGCTGAGACTTTTGTTCGGACACTGCCCGGCCAACAACCCCCTTCCCACTAGGAATAGCAAGCCCTGTTTCAGACACCTGGACAGATGTTTGAGTGCTTCCAGCGCCGGCGACTTGGCGGGCCAAGGAGGACTCAACGCGGTATATCACAACATCATCAGCCTGTAGTGCTTTGGCGGTACTCACTGCAATGTTAAGAAACAAAGTTTCTAAAGTGTCACATACAAAAATATCAGACAGAAACTTATTAACGACCATCTCTTCGCCCAAGAGTTCATTTTGTTGTTTCAATTGGA
>JAPYTC010000135.1 GCA_029941685.1 Planctomycetota bacterium
ATTGATCGTTAGTGGCGGCGGAGACAACAGTGGAGAAATTATCGTTAGCACCGGCCCAATCTGGGTTGCAATCACTTGAGTCAAACCACAGGCGTTGCATGTCATCTTGCAACAACTTGCTGTCTGCCGTGACACTGTTAGCGCATCCAATCAAGAGTTTGCATTGAAGGATATTATGTTCGACATCGCGCGCAGTGAGGCTTGGATTGTCAGCAACAACAGTACCTTTAGCGACAGCAATTGCCTGCGATGCACCGCGCAATCGATGCACCTCAGCACGTGACTGCTGATTACTAATCCATTGCGACTTGCCCTTGCTAGCTGCAATGAAACCATCCACTGTTGCAGCCCACTTGACGATTGTGAAAGGGACATCCCGTGACAGGTGCGCAAGAAACGCATGATTCTGTTCGGCGAATTGTTGATCACATTCAAGAACAACCACTTCGATGCCGTGTTCACGCAAGAGGTCAAAACCGCGGCCTGTATGCCTAGAGTCGGGGTCTGTAGCCCCAACAATGACACGCTTGACCATTGACTTGAGAATTAAGTCAACACAAGCAGAACGTATTTTGCCCTTGCCACTAGAGCAGCAAGGTTCGAGAGTGACATACAACTCATCGGCCTCCGGGCATTCAGCTAATGCCATTTCTTCGGCATGGGCTTGACCAAACTGATGATGATGGCCATAGCCAACGACGTGGCCGTCGCACAACGCAATCGCGCCAACCAACGGGTTTGGAGAGGTAAACAACCAATCGCTTTTAGCAGCCTCTGCAAAGGCCCGTTGCATGAGGTTGAAATCGCGATTACTCAAACGCTAAACTCGGAAATTTTCGGATCGGGTGTTGAAGCAGCCAAATGAGCCACTTGCTGCTCACTTAGGTTGTCGGCGCCTATTAAGGACTTGCCGTTGTAGTCAACCAAATCGACATCATACACCTGACCAGGCGCAAAGCCATCTCGGCTAGGTAGCAGGCAGTAATGTCCATTATGAATACGACCGAACCAATATCCTGGATTCTTTTTATCAGGTCGTTCTATCAAAATTTGTGATGACTTGCCAACCATCAACGGTGTCTTAGATTTTGCGATTTCGCGCTGCAAATCTAACAAGCGGTGATTACGCCGCGCCTTTTGCTGTGGCACGATGTCGTCATCACCTGCATACGAAACTGTGCCTGGACGCGGCGAATACTGAAAAACATACGACTGCAAAAATGAAAATTCGCGCATCGCAGCTTCAGATGCCAAATGGTCGTCATCGGTCTCGCCAGGGAAACCCACAATCCAATCAGAGATCAACTCGAGATCCGGCATGGCATCACGCAGCAAATCAATACGCTTGCGATACATGTCGAGGTTGTAACCGCGCTTCATCGCTTTTAGCACTGGGTCAGAACCAGACTGAACAGGCACCGGCAAAAAGCGCATGAACTTTGACGAACGAGCCATTGCGTCGGCGAGCTCCTGATCAATGTAGGATGGATGCAATGTCACCATGCGAATACGGGCAATCCCATCGACGTGCTCAATCTCGTCAAGTAAGCTAGCTAATGATGGACGCCCTTCTTTCGGCAAATCGCGCCCGTAAGAATCGATGGTTTGCCCGAGTAAGTGCACCTCGGTAACCCCGCCTTGTGCCAAACGCTTAATCTCGTCGAGAATTGCAGGTTGTGGTCGTGATTCTACGCGACCACGCACCGATGGCACGATGCAATAAGTACAATTCATATCGCAACCACGCATCACTGCAACGTGTGCCTGGTAGCCTGCAACTCTACCGCCTAAATCGCGTTGCTCTTCGTCGACCAATTCTTCTGCCTTGCCAAGTAGGCAAACCCGTTGCTCGCCGCCCTGCACCTGAGCCACCAAGTCTGGCAACTTTGGGAAGTGCCTAGAACCGCACACGATGTCGACATGCGGCTCGCGCTCGAACAATTCTTCGCCCTCGCGGTCGGCCATACAACCGATTACTGCGATCACAATAGAAGGGTCGTTCTTCTTTAATCGGCGCAATTCGCCGAGTAGACCATGAACGCGTTCTTCAGCGTTTTCACGCACGGAACATGTATGAAACATATGCACTTGCGCTTGGTTGATATCTTCCGTTTCGACCCAACCACGCTTCAAGAATGAGGCGCGGATTAATTCGCCGTCGTAGAAATTCATCTGACAACCAAAAACCCGAAGGTTGAAGCTGCGTGTCATTAGTCGTTGGAGACCGTTTCGAACTGGGGTATCCCGCAACCAGGACCCGGGTAAAACTTATCTTCTGATTCGTATTCGATACCCGTCATTTCTTCGATGTCAATGGCGTTGTAACGCGCGACTGCTCCGTCACCACGCATATAAATCATTGCCGAACGGTGAATCCATTCGCCATCAGAAAGAATAGTTGTTGAACCCGGGCTCTTACGCAATGAAGCACGGATAGCATTGTCTCCACCAGTAGAGAAGCCTGCGTATGAAGTATAACCCGGGCCAATGCTATCCCAATCATCGAGATATTCGACGATGGTGATACCCTCTTCTTCACCTACTAACTCTTCGAATGGCAACGACGGACTAAAATACATGTTTGCGGCTTGAGGTGTATGTTCAAATATTTTTGCACGCCAAGGAGAAAGAAAAAACTTCTGGCCTTGCTCACGCGGCCAGACATTTTTATTACCAGCTTTGTAGTCAGTTAAAGTCATGTAAATTCGTGACATGTTCTGTTCTGAAGCAGTCATGTTGCCCTTATCGATCCATTCAGGAACCGAGACGATGAAATAAGTAGAAAGGATGCCGATAATTACCAGCACCACCATCATCTCCATGAGGGTAAAACCCTTACGGCCTAAAGAAGCGAGTTTAGAAATCATTATGTACCTTGTGAGTAATCTGTAGCGTAAGCAACTTGCTCAGGAGTGAGCTCATCGAGGCCGAGGCCCATTGCGTCGAGCTTAATCTTAGCAATTTCTTGGTCGAGCTCTTCCGGAAGTTGGTGAACACCTTTACCTAGCTCGGCACCTCTGTCGGCCAACATCATCATTGCCTGAAATTGGTTAGCGAAGCTCATATCCATCACTTCTGACGGGTGACCCTCAGCAGCAGCTAAGTTGACTAGTCTGCCATCAGCCAACACATAAATACGGTTGCCGTTTTTTAAGGTGTATTCAACACAGTTGTCACGCATCTCGCGCGAAGAAACTGCCAGCTCTTTGAGATCGCCAAGATTCAATTCACAATCGTAGTGGCCGGTATTACATACAATCGCCCCATCACGCATTGATTCAAAGTGACGTCCAACGATTACATCTTTCATGCCGGTCGTCGTAATGAACACATCGCCGATTTTCGCGGCGTCGTCCATCTTCATCACGCGGACGCCTTCTAGAGTCGCCTTGAGTGCGGCAGTTGCCTTAACTTCGGTAGTGATTACGTTAGCGCCCATGCCCTTAGCGCGCATCGCACAACCTTTACCGCAGTGACCGTAACCCACAGTCACGAAATTCTTACCGGCGAGCAACACTGATGTCGCGCGCAGGATGCCGTCTAGTGAAGACTGACCAGTGCCATAAACATTGTCGAAATCCCATTTGGTTTCAGCGTCGTTTACTGCGATGACCGGGTACATCAATTTACCGTCGGCCGCCATGGCGCGCAGACGGTGAACACCGGTAGTCGTTTCTTCGGAGCCACCGATGATGTCTTCGAATAACTCGGGGTGCTCGTTGTGGACGCGGAAGATCAAGTCAGCGCCATCATCTAAAGTCATGGTCGGCTTGAAATCTAGCGTGCGGTCGATGGACCAGTAAAACTCTTCGGTGTTTTGACCGTACCAAGCAAACATCTTAATGCCGTCTTCAGCGAGCGCGGCAGCAACAGCATCGTTGGTAGAAAGTGGATTACACCCCGACCAAGCGATGTCGGCACCTGCAGCGCGCAGGGTACGAATCAACACAGCAGTTTCTTTGGTAACGTGCAGGCAACCCGTAATGCGTTGACCAGCAAGCGGCTTGGTCTTTTCAAATTTTTCGCGCAGCGACATTAGCACTGGCATACGGGCTTCTGCCCAGTCGATTAAAAGACGGCCTTCAGCAGCTAGAGACAAATCTGCTACTTTGTAATTAAGTTGTTCGGCTGTAGTCATGTTATTAACAAGATGCTCCTAGTTTAGACATTGTGTGTAATTCGGTTACGAGGTCGAGTTTCTCCCATGGGAAAATATCACGACCGAAATGCCCGTGATAGGCCGTTTTGCGGTAAGTCCAACCGTGAGGGTCGATGATACCATTGGAATCTATGTAACCCGTTGGATGACGCAGGCCAAGGCGGCCGATAATCCAATCTGGGGTGAAGGCAGCGTGTCCTTCAAATGCTTGCAGATGCATGATGTGCTCGGCAATATGCACGTCGCTTAAACCAGCCGATGTGCCAAAAGTATCGACGCGGATGGAGACTGGCTGTGGAACACCAATGGCGTAAGCGAATTGCACTTCGCAGCGTTCGGCCCATCCGGCCTGCACGATGTTTTTGGCAATCCAACGTGCGGCGTATGCGGCAGAACGATCAACCTTAGTACAGTCTTTACCAGAAAAAGCACCGCCACCATGGCGAGAATATCCGCCATAGGTATCAACAATGATTTTGCGGCCAGTTAGCCCGGCGTCCCCGTGAGGCCCGCCGATAACAAACTTACCAGTTGGGTTAATGTGCATCTCAGTTTCGTTCGACAACCACTCAGCTGGCAACACTTCACGAATCAGTTTTTCTTCAACTTCTTTTTGAATAAAGCTTAAGTCGATGTCTGCGGTTTGAGTGGACAACACCACCGCATCGATTGCGACTGGCTTGTCATTTTCGTATCTAAAAGTAACCTGAGACTTAGCATCTGGACGCAACCAAGGCAACTCGCCGTTTTGGCGCAACTCTGCGTGGCGCGCCATCAGTTGGTGTGCCCAGTGAATTGG
>JAPYTC010000136.1 GCA_029941685.1 Planctomycetota bacterium
CCCTAGTGCCCTAGATCCATACGGTGGCGCCGGCACTGGCATTGGCGGGTGCATCCGCGATATTCTTGGCACGGGTAAAGGTGCTCGGCCGTTCGCCTCTACCGACGTGTTCTGCGTCGGCCCTGCAGACATCGCCGAATCAGATATTCCTCCAGGCACCATGCATCCCGATCGCGTACTTGATGGCGTGATTGCCGGTGTTCGCGATTACGGTAACCGCATGGGTATTCCAACTATCGCTGGCACAGTCATTCGTCATCCAGGATATGTGGCCAACCCTTTGGTCTTCGCTGGTTCGATAGGCGAGATACCGCGCAAGTATGTCGATAAAGCTGCAGTGCCGGGCGATTTCATTGTTGCTTTCGGCGGACGGACCGGTCGTGACGGCATCCACGGTGCAACTTTTTCTTCTGAAGCTTTGCATGAGGACAGCGAATCCATCGACTCTGCTGCAGTGCAAATTGGTGACCCCATCACTGAGAAAAAAGTTCTCGACCTTTTGCTCGAGGCGCGTGATGCAGATTTGTTCAACGCCGTCACTGATTGCGGTGCTGGTGGTTTCAGCTCTGCTGTTGGCGAGATGGGCGAAGAAATTGGAGCCGAGGTTGACCTTGATAGTGCCCCGCTAAAATACGCCGGACTAGACTACTGGGAAATCTGGATTTCAGAAGCACAAGAAAGAATGATTGCTTCAGTCGATGCCGACAACATTGCGCAGCTGCAGTCATTGTGTGACAAGCACGATGTCGAGCTTACCCTGCTTGGCACTTTTGCCGACCACCAACGATTAATTCTGCGTTGGCATGGCGAAGTAGTCGCTGACATGCCAATGGACTTCTTGCATGGTGGGGTTCCGCAGCCATTAAATTATGCGATTGCAAACTGTCCTCCACAAAACGCAACGGCGTGGCCAACAGACTTTGACTGCGAAAAGCTGTTGCTCGATACACTCGAGCATCCGTCCGTCGCGTCTAAAGAATACGTCGTGCGCCAGTACGATCACGAGGTCCAAGGTGGCACAGTGTTAAAGCCATATCAAGGTGCTGACGGAAATGGCGCAGGCGACGGAACAGTCGTCAAACCTCGTCTTGATTTACCGCAAGGTGTTGCTGTTGGCTGCGGAATCGCCCCACGCATGGCCGAGCTAGACGCCTATGCAGGAACCGCCAATGCCATCGACGAAGCCATGCGAAATGTCGTGGCCGCTGGTGGCAATCCACACCGCACCGCTATTCTCGACAATTTCTGTTGGGGTGATTGTCGCAAGCCAGACCGACTTGGCTCACTGGTGTTAGCTGCTCAAGCTTGTTACGACGTAGCTGTTGCTTATGGCACGCCATTTGTAAGTGGTAAAGATTCGCTTAATAACGAATACCGTGTCGGTGACGAAGAAGTCGCCATTCCGCCAACCTTGTTGTGCACTGCAATTGCGATCGTAGACGACTGCGCAAAAACTGTGGGCTCACACGTTATTACTGCCGACAATTTGTTGGTACAAATCGGTGCTAGCAACACTGCTGGTGGCGCGAGCGTCGCTAGTGATTTGCTAGGACTAAATGATTCCATAGTGCCGCGCCCCGACACTGAAAAGGCCGTGGTTATTTTCGATGCTATCCATCACGCCATCGGCGAAGGAATCATCGTCAGCTGTCATGACTTAAGCGAAGGCGGATTGGCCGCCGCCGCTGCCGAAATGGTTATTGGTGCCGATGGTCTTGGTGTCGAAATCGATAGTGCGCTCATTCCGGCCAACGAAAAAATGTCGTGCATCAGTGCGCTGTTTAGCGAAGCTCCGACGCGCTTCCTTGCTGAAGTCGCACCACAAAATCTCGAGCGATTTAACGAAATCATGCGTGGCACACAATGGGCAACTGTCGGTCAAGTCACAGCAACTGCACAACTCGAACTCAAGCATGATAGCGCGACTATTCTCACTGCGTCACGCAGTACACTCGCAACTGCTAACCAAGTCCCAGCATGAAACCTAAAGTCCTCCAACTGTTTGCCTCTGGCATAAACTGCGACCGCGAACTGCGCTACGCTTTTGAATCCTCCGGCGCCGAAGTAAAAGAAGTTCATATTCATGAATTAATTAAAGCGCCCCAAATGATTCAAGACTGCGACGTATTCGCAATTCCTGGTGGCTTCACTTATGGCGACGACCTCGGTGCCGGACGCGTACTCGGTCTAGAAGTAGAAAAGTTTTTAGCCACCGAGTTGTATGCTCTACATGAGCGTGGCGGTTCAATCTTCGGCGTGTGCAATGGTTTCCAAGTTTTGGTCAAAGCGGGTTTGCTTCCGCAAGTTGACGGTGTCGATGTATCTCTTACATGGAACACTTCACACCGTTTCGAAGCGCGTTGGTCGCGGATGATTGTTGAAAAATCGCTAGCGCACATTTTGCCGAGCGGAAGCATGTTACATGCGCCGTCCGCACACGCTGAAGGCCAGATTGTTTTGGCTCGTGGCACTGAAGACGTTGCCGCCCTCGAAGCGGCAAACGCTGTCGCGTTACGTTATTGCAATCGTGATGGCAACATCACCGAGCAGTGGCCTGACTGCCCATCTGGCTCGATTGGGGCAATCGCTGGGCTAGTTTCGACTTCTGGCCGCATCATCGGCCTGATGCCTCACCCTGAGCGAAACCTCTCCGTCTTGCACACTCCCGACCGTGGCAACGGTGCCTGGGGTGACGGCACAGATGGTTTAGCCTTCTTTAAAGGCCTGCTCGCGCCATATTTGGCACCACTAAATAAAGTGTAATATTTTGTAAAGAGAAGGTGATTGCAGCCGCAAATGTGGCGTGCAATCACCTTCTCAGCGTTTAAGCCGACAGCTGTTCTCTTTTGAGCATGCTCTGCGGGACCAATGGTCTTCCGAGTCTCCAGCGACTCCGAAGCAGCTACAGGAATATGAAAACGCCTGGCAGGATTGTTTTCAACATAAATTTCTTGGCGCAACAAAAACAGAAATGATGCGAGTGATTGCACATTCATCTTGTGTCGTTGTTTCTGATTTCCATCCCCTTAAAAGATCGCGTCAAGATTTTTCAACCATAGTCAAGCATATGGACGGCGAGCAACAAGTTATTGTCGTCCTTGAATTGCTCGACAGCAGCGTGACATTAAAACGTGGGCAGCGTGTTTCAGAAAACGTTCTTCTACAAAATGGTGCTTCCTTAGCAGATAATTATCCTCTCATGTTCGATGAGCATCAACATACAAAGTACGAAATTATCGGTGCCTGGGTCGATGGAGGTGCTCACAAGCGCGATCGCCATTGCTCGGAAATTGTAGAGAGGCTCACCAGCGATAATCAACACGCCAAGCTTGCCTTGCATTTTGGTGACTGGCACCTTGCTGACAACCATCTACCGCAGCAAATAAAAAAGGTCGGGATAAGCGCTACGGTTATTCATCTATCACCGCAGCCACTGTGGGATAGATTATCGAAACGGGACTTCGACAAAGTCATTAAGTTTGGCGCCAACAAGTGGGCATGGATGAGCACCCCACCACTTGCGCATGCCGCCGCTTTCCTTCTTGACTTTTCAGTATTTCACGAAGACGATTACACGGAAGAATTGGCTTATTTAATTGAAGTTGCATCCTCCAAATTAGCAATCAGCTTTAATCTCAAACGTCCTGAATCAGCGTACGAAGTAATGATGGGTGATGACTGGTATAGCTTTTGGTCGAGTCTTGATGAGCATCATCAACAACAATTCGATTGTCAGCCAAAGACTGTTGTATTCCATCCGCGACTACCGTTAATATGGATACCGTCAGCAGTCGATGCAAATATGATTATCCAGGCGGCCGCGCATTTAATTTATTGCGAGCATTTCATGATCGCAGGAGACTTTTGTGATTCCTTTCGGGCTGCAAGCCTACGACATTTGTGTAATATTTCTCTCAATCCTTTCTTTGAGCTTAAATCCGAAGACACCTGCAATGAGTATCAATGGATTGAACGCAGTGCCTTTGAGCACGCGAAGTGGCTGAATGCACATCATTGTGGACCGTCAGCGCAGTTATTCGAGAGATTCAAACATCCGCAGCTTTGGGACTACGAATTGCAGTTGCTTCGCGATACAATCGAGGTAGCCTAATCAGGCTCTACCTCGAATGAAAATCACTCGCTTCCTAATTATCCCTGCGCTGCTACTCGTATCGTGTGCTGGGCCACTCATCATTGCTGGCGTTGGTGCAGTTGCTGGTGTCTGGACAGTAGATGAATTCCGCAACGATTCTGGAGAAATCTTACTTAATGCCTCACCGCAAGATTCCTTTGCGGTATGTCAAGCAGTAATCAATTCTCGCGACAACATCACCGACCTTGTGGTCACGAAAGGTTCTTTACGAATCGAATTCAAAGAAGAGCAAGTTCACTATGCGGTGATGATAATGCTATTCCCAGATAATGGTAATTTCAGCCAACTTAAAGTTATCGCTGCCGAATTTGGCATGCGCGGACGCGCTGAATTAGCAAAAGCTCTCGCTGAAGAGATAGCCTCGTCGTTATAAAAAGACCGAGACTAACGACAACTCACACACAGCCCTTCAAGGCGCAGTGTGTGAGTTATTAATTTAAATTTATGCAGTAGTGCAACTTCATCTTGGATTCTCTCAATATCAGCAGAAACGAATTCAATAATCTTGCGGCAAGAAAGGCAAATCATATGATCGTGATGTGAATCACCTCCGAGATTCTTCTCGTATAACACGGTGCCCTTGCCATCATTCAAAGTCGACAGAAAATCAGCCTCGCTAAGCAAAGCCAATGTGCGGTAAACGGTCGCACGCGAGGCGTCGGCGTCGTCTTCTAGGACCCAGGCATACATTTGGTCGGCAGTAAAATGCTCTGGACTCCCCCAAGCGATGCGCAAGATATCGCGCCGTGGATTGGTAACC
>JAPYTC010000137.1 GCA_029941685.1 Planctomycetota bacterium
CTCTTGCACCATCTTTGCATCAGGGCCTTGCTTGACCACACGCACGCCCTTAAGCATCTCACGGTAAGACTGGGCGCCAAGACTCATCTCTTGCGTAGAGCTCATGAAGTTCAGCTGTGAACGCCCAGTGCCTGGCACAGTTGAACAGGCGACGACGCTGAGCAGCGATAGCAGGAGGGCGACTTTCTTCATTCCTCACATAATATATGCGAGTATCCCTCATCTCTGTCAAAACTAGCCGTAAAAGATTTTTTATTCCACTTCGACGAAGCCGGGTAGTACTCAGGCGGAAAGTTCAGCGCTTCACTAAATGAGTGAGTCGAGCCATTTACTTTCGAAACAGTACGGATGGCTTGGCGTGATACGTAATAGATTGAGTCTCTGAACTCAGACACATTAAACTTATTGCGAATAGTAAATTCGACACTTTCGTCTGGGGCCATGAACCATTTGTCAAGAGTAGCCACGGATGGCTTGCCACCCCGATGACCGCAACTGTATCGGCCAGCTGCTCCGCCGGAGAGGATTGGGAATTCCTCTGGCTCTTCTTCCCACGATTGACCGTAGTTTTGGTCAATTGCGAACTCAATCGCTGAGTAGGACTTGTTGCTAGAGATTTTTCGCGGCCAGTAAAGACCACCGCCACTAATGTTAGTGACTACAATTTTTTCAACCACATCACCCGAGTCGTAATGTAATTCGCTGTAAACCTGCAAGCCGCCGAACACTTCTTGGTGCTTACCTAACAACACTTTATTAGCAAGCGCAGTAGGGTGTGGGGCTAAGTTTGAAGTGTTGTTCCAGAACGGCGCTTGAAATTCTAAATTGAATTTACCGCGATTGTTCCATGAACCGTAGATGTCGCCGAATTCGTGGTGCATGTCATTAGGGTTTGTGCTTGGTAAGGGCACGATGGACCACCAACGTAACCTAGAGATTTGTTCGCGCTTGAAGCCCTTAAAGTAATCTGCATCAATTTTGCTTTCGATGATGCGCTGCTCGCCCGCTACCATTAACATTTGTTGTGCTGCCTCGAGTTTGATCTTGCCGTAACTAGCGTTGATTTTCGTCGCTTGCGGATAAATACGTTCACTGGCGGTGATTGTCACGTGGTAATTTTTCAAACCACATGTGTCTTTTGAGCCTGCCCAGTAAAGAGGATAGCCGCTAACGTTAGTAGCGGTGTATTTGAAATTGAAAGTATCGCTTTCGAAAGTAACTAACACGTCTAACTTAAGGCCGGCTAAATCAAAAGAGCGCTCACCGATAAAAACATCATCTTGCGCAACTGCAAGTACGGAGCTTTCGCTGTAATCAACACGTTTGATTGGTGTGATTACATCAAACAGCGGTTGTGCAGCATCAAAAGCCAACTGCGGAGCAACTTCAGTTGTTAGCACCGCCTTAACTTCTGCGTGGGTAACAGGAGTTTGCATTACCGCGATTAATGAACAGCTTGCAACGGCACTAACTTTGAGGATTAACTTCATCTATACAGGTACAACGGTACCTATACCGATAGGGTTCAAACTTTTTTAGTAACGCAAAATTAAGTTCTTAAACTCAATCACAGCGCCCTCAGACTGCAAGGCAATCGCTCCTGGGATGCGTTCACACCAATTCGCAGTGTTTTGCACCTCACCATTTATCTCCAAAGTGAGTTCGCTACCGTGCATCAAAATACGGTAGTGATTCCATTCACCCAGTTGCTTCTCATTATTCGGCAACATGTTTTCAGTGCGCCGTCCGGATGTGCGGTCTGCGTCTACCACCATGTTGAACTTATCGATGTTCCAGATGTCACCGGCATTCCCCGACATTAGTTGCGCCTCGATTGAACGCGGCCAAACTTGATGCGGCGGCTGCACACGCAACAATGCGCCAGAATTTCCCGGCCCGAATTCAGGGTTGCCGCGCCAATCAAATTCTAATTCGAAATCAGTGTATTGTTTTTTTGTGTAAAGATATCCAATAGGTTGACCAGCACACTTAAGGACATCATCTTCAATGCGCCAGACGTCGTTAAAGTCAGTGCCGTCTGGGAGCTGAAAGCTAAAATCACCTAATCCGTTTTCGAGTAAGTTGATTTCGTTAATAAAATTTGGCGCAGCTTCATCTTCAAGCAAGAATGCAATAATGTCAGCAACGTCTTGCTCACTCAGATTGAGTGCTGCCGCGCTTGGCATCAATGAGGTATGAACTTCGCTGCGACTAGCAATGTCTTTGCTATCAAGCGCATGACGCTTACCCGCACTGTCCTTGATTAAAGTCACATCTCCATCGGACAATATCGAGCCGAAGAACTGGCTACCGTCGTTGAGCTTGATAATCCAATTTTCATAACCTAGTGCTATCGCATTTTGTGGGTCATAAATTGCAGTGGCCATAGAGCTTGCGTCATGTTTGCCAGCAATGGTGGTGAGGTTAGGGCCGATATCACCACCGAGTCCGTCAAATGTATGACATGAACTACAGCTAGAACGTCCGCGGAATAATTCTTGGCCCCTCGCCACTGAGCCAGCCAGCCCCTGGTCTGCGACTTTGGCCGCTGGCTTGCTGTTGGCGTAAAAAGCACGCACGGCTAGATCAGAGTGGCTTGCTAACTTGATATCAAGGTAATCATCAATTTCAATATTTTCGATAATGAACAAGCATCCTTCTTGACTTTCGAGTAAATAGTCTTGAGCACTACGAACACCTTTTAGCGCATATTTTTGTTGTTGCGAGATGAACTGTTGGTCGCGGAACTCTTCAAGATATACACTGAAGGTAATTGAGGTGGCAGAGTTTTGTCTAGCTGCGCCATTGTCATCGGCTGCCATTTGACATTTAAAGCCGACAGCATTTTCAGGAATCGAATAAGCAATCAATGAATTGGCATGGGTGCCAATCCCGTTTTCAATGACTATTTCGTTAACCAGAATTGTTCCGCCTTCACAGTTTTTATTTAGGCGCACCTCTCCCCAGGCGGCTTCGGCAGATAGCCAATCCATTTCAGTTAGATTAAGGGTGGTGCCGTCATCTAAAATAAAATGCGGGTTTATCCACGTCGCCCAGTCATTTGAGTTGCCGTTTGAGTTGTCATTGACTTCGAGCCATAACGTTTTACCTAAGGATGAAGTAGATGCTGTTTCGTAGTGGTACAGATCGTTTTGTTGTGGCGTAAAGAGATGAGTCTCTACGAGTAACTTGGCATTTTCTAAATCAGCCTTGGCACCAACACGAATGCCATAGTCAGACCAACTGTTAGTCGCGCGATGTTCTAACCACCAACTCGCATACTCGCGAGTATCCTGCGGACCACCGACTGCTAACTTCATCATCTCTTCGGCAGCAGCTTCGCTTTCCATAAACGCTAAACCATCCATTGCCAACTTGCGTAAATCGAAGGTATGCCCGGAGTCTGTGGCGTACCAAGCTAAGGTCTCAAGCGCCTCAGGTGGATGCAATCGCCACGCAATGCGTAAAAAGTTTTCGCGCGAACCAAAGCTTGATAGTCGTCGCAATGTATGAAACATATCCGCTTCGAGGCTAGTTGCGCCAATGCCGATCGATTCTAAATACATGCGATCGCCATCAGGCATGGTGCGTGCAATTCTTATTAACAAACTTACTCGCATATTCACATCTTGCACCTTGCGCAACAAGCGAGCACAGGTGGCCCGCACGAAAGGCGATTCGTCATCGGCGAACTTCTTAATCAAATCGTAATCAAAGCCATCACGCATAGCTTGACGCAACGCCGCGACTCGCGCCATTACCGCGGCGTCAACAGCGTTGGGCTTTTTGCTAGCAATCTGCGTTGGGGCACTGATCTTAAGAATACGTCCGTAGGCTTCGCGGTCGCCTGCTGCGTGCCCACCTACGCCTGGGTCGTACCAATCGGCGACGTAGATTTCTCCGTTGGGACCGACAGCGACATCGCTCGGACGAAACCAGCTGCCGTGTTCGCCATCGCGCTTGGCTGCAATTAAAGTGTCTTGCTTTAACACTAACTCTGAGCCTTCAATAACCGGGCGATGCGCATAAACAATACTGCGCCCGGCGTCGGCGTTGAGTAAGTAACCGTTTAGCGCGGCAAAGGAATCGTGTTCATACATGGTTACACCTGTTGGCCCACCCGCACCAGTAATCGTGCCGTGTGGCATTACCCCCGGGTCGCGCTGATGCCAGTGCGCCGATTGAATGTCTTCACCTGGACGGCGGTCGGCATTCCAGAAGCGTTTGCCGTCGGCAGAAAAGTATCCGTAGTTGCCACCTTCCACAACGGTGACGGTGCGGCATGAACGATTGCCGTCATCGTCGTTATCGGCAGTAAACATGTTGCCGTATTTATCAATCGCGACTTCGTAGTTGTTACGAAAGTTGTGCGCCAAAATTTCAACACCGCTGCCATCAATATTCATGCGACCAATTAAGCCACCGGTATATTCATTGCCATCGTCACTCACTAGTCCGGCGACGTTGCCGGCATGTTTAGGCCCGCCACCGTTGTACACCGAGCCACTACGAATTGAATTACCATCGGTGCCTTTTACCACGTGCGGCCCCGCGTTGCCGACTGCCCATAACAAACCTCCGTTGCCATCTTCAATGAAAGAGTGCAAGCCGTGGTCGTGATTGAAACCGCCAAATCCGGTTAGTAAAATTCGCGACT
This sequence comes from Planctomycetota bacterium, assembly GCA_029941685.1. Lineage (GTDB taxonomy): Bacteria > Planctomycetota > UBA1135 > UBA1135 > UBA1135 > JAPKEZ01. The sequence continues at coordinate 4,658 of JAPYTC010000137.1, forward strand.
CGTCAGCGACAAAATCGCCATCGGTATCGCGGTACTCAATGAGGTTGGGTGAGCACGAAACTAGGACGCGGTCTGCTAAAACCAAAATGCCAAGTGGCGCGACTAAGTCTTGGCTTTGCGCAAACACAATACTTGTGTCGGCAACGCCATCGCCGTTTGTGTCTCGTAACACTACGATGC
>JAPYTC010000138.1 GCA_029941685.1 Planctomycetota bacterium
GGTGTGGGCAAAATAGTCAGCTATCTTTGCCATGTCTTCATCGTGGTTAAGCATGCCTTCGCACCTTGCGGAGAACATTGTTAAGTCGTCGTAAGAGCCGGCATGTAAACTGTTTAAGGCTCTACCCCAATAGGAGATTTGAGGCTCAAACAAGCTGTTGCTAGCGTAGTCATAACGCCAAGCAGGTGTTTCTTTCGGCACACCATCGGGCAAAGCAACTCGGCCGATCCTTTTCCATTTTGACTGTTTAGAATTGTATTCGCGATATTTTAGGTTTAACTTCGGCGCATATTCGCTATGGTCAAAAACATATAAGCCGTGTTGTTCTCGCCAGAGCTGTTGCCGGTATTCTATTTTGAGCAATTCGCCAGCACGATGTACCACAATGTTGTCGGAGGCGATAAGTTCATTGGCGAAATCCGAAATAAGTTCGAGCTGTTCGACTTCACTAAGTTGAGAGAAACGCCGTTCGACTGCATCACTGCTTTGGGCAGCAATGAGAGTGAAAGAAGCAAGGAGTAGTGTCAGTGGCATTTGTTCATAATATGATAATCTAAAATAATCTATTAAAAAGCACAAAAAACATTGAATTGTTCACTTGTATTATGCACAATCTGTTTTACTGAAAGGGCGTAAAGGCCTTTCAATTACCCTGTTCCTACTCATTTGAGTAACAACCCACATTAAAAACATGGCTGCTAAAAAGAAAGCAACTAAGAAAAAGGCCGCTCCTAAAAAGAAGAAGGCTGCTCCAAAGAAGAAGGCTGCTCCAAAGAAGAAGGCTGCTAAGAAGCCTGCCAAGAAGTCTGCCAAGAAAAAGGCTGCTCTTGACATGATCATTTCTAAGTCACGCACTAAGAACGCTGTTGCTGACTGTAACGTCTCTGGCGAGTTTTACGCTGCACTGAACGAATTCGTCTACGGTGTAATCGCACAGGCAGAAACACGCGCCCAGTCAAACGGCCGCAAGACAGTACGTCCACAAGATCTGTAAGTCTTAGGCTTAATATCAGAGCGTGTCTATTTACTTAGGCGCGCTCTTTTTTTGCTGCCTAAAAGCTGGTGGGCGTAAATATAGCGGTTCGGCAGAAAACAGGTGATTAGGCGCAGAGTTAGGGTGTTTAGATATGAACTCGACGACGAACGATAAGATGTCTTTGGCGCATGTATCAGGAGAGCTTGCCTCGCGTGAATTGTCCCAATCGGCTTGCTCGATGATTTGTGGTTGCTGAGTGCAAATTAAGTGTTGGTCGGCAACATGATATTCGGCGTGATAAAATTGTTGACGATATGCGTCTAACAAAATCGTAAGCGGTTGTTGTTGAGCCGCGCGCCAAGCCATCGCCTCGAATGAATTGATGCCGTAACATTCGATGTTTAAAGAGTAGGCGAGCATCAATGCGGCACTGCATGCAATGCGCAACCCGGTGTAAGAGCCAGGACCAATGCCGACGTAGATAGCGTCGAGTTGATGGACGTCTAACGACAACTCGTTAAGAATATTTTCAATTGCGCATACAACACCGCGTCCGCGTTGATTACTGAAATCATGCTCGGTGATGTTGCCACTGTGGAGCACCGCGACAGTGCAATGTGCAGATGACAACTCTAGCGCTAATAAAGTTGTCATAATCAGTCGGCCAGAATATTATCGCGTCGTGCCGCTTCTTCGAGGCGTTGTAGAGACTTTTCGACCAATTCGATGTCGTCGGCTTCGACCATGAGTCGTAATAGCATTTCGGTTCCTGAAAAACGCACAACAGTACGGCCGCGGGTAGCGAGCTCGGTGTCTATGTTATGACACTCGGCATGAAGCTCTGGCAGTTCTTCTAGAGAGCAGCGGCGGGAAGACTTGAAGTTGCGCAGTATCTGCGGAAAGTCGCTGTAATCGCTCGCAAAGTCACACAGGGCGGCCTTTTGAGATTGAATGGCTTGAAGCACTCGCAGCAAAGTATAGATGCCATCTCCTCTGAACCCATGCTCGTCCCCGAACAGGATGTGACCGGATTTCTCGCCGCCCAAATTGTGTTTGCCGTCGCGCATTTCTTGGGACACATACTTGTCGCCAACTTTAGTACGCAATAAGGTTACTTGGCATTTTTCTAGGTATACCTCGAGAGCAAGATTACTCATTACCGTGGCGACGACCGTATCGTTGGCCAAGGCCTTTTGTTCTGCTAAGGCCTTCCCGAGTCCTGCAAGGATGGTGTCCCCATCAAGAATGCGGCCGTTGCTATCACAGAGGATTCCGCGATCGGCATCGCCGTCTAGACTTAATCCGGCGCTATATTCTTGCCCGAGCATAGCGCTGGCACAAACTTCTGGATGGGTCGCACCGCAATCAGAGTTAATGTTAGTTCCGTTCGGTGCAGCATGAATCAACACCGCTTCGGCTCCGAAGGCTTTTAGAATTCGCGGCGCAATTTCACTTGCTGCACCATTGGCGCAGTCGATGAGGATTTTTTGACCGCTGAGATCGAGGTCTGGGAATGCTTCACCACGCAACCACGCGGTGTAATCAACGCACAAGTCTTGGCAACGTGCTATTTTTCCTAGATGCGGATGCTCGGCAAACAACTTGTTGCTTAAGCACTCGCTTTCTAGTTCTTGCTCGATGGCGTTCGCTAACTTGGCGCCGTTGTGGCCGAGTAACTTAATGCCATTGTCAGCAGCAGGATTATGTGATGCTGAAATAATCACGCCGCCATGATAGTTTCCGGCGTAAGTAAGGTAGGCAACACATGGCGTCGTGGCAAGGCCGACAATATCAACGTCTATGCCACCGGCTGTAAGCCCAGCTGCAATTGCAGCAGCTAGAGATTCACCGCTTTCACGCCCATCGTGCCCGATTATGACCTTGTGCTTGTCGGATATGTTTGGGAAATCATAGTGAAGACGCGAAGCAAGCACTTGGCCCAACCGCGTAATCACCTCGTCGACAAGTGGATAGACCCCAGCTTTGCCTCGGATACCATCGGTGCCGAATAGGGTATCGCTCATTGTTCGGAGCGCACCACAGTAACCATGGCATCATCGGCTTCGATAGCTCGAATGCGCATGTTTTGTTGGTAGAACTGCAGGTCGTCAGGGTCTTCAAATCCGACTAATGCCGCCTGCACTTTTAATGATGTGCCACTGAAACTATCAATCGAAAGATTGTTTAATGGCAAAAGTAGGACGACGTGATTACTAATCCATTGTGCATTGACAACCGTCGCGCGAGCATCGGTGGCGCTAACATTTGGCAGTTCGGCAACCCATTGAGTCGGCTCCCATGGACGCACTTGCCATGCACCAACACTGTCTTCGGTATGTAAGATTTGCAAGTCGTTGCCAGCCGGTAGCCAAACAAATTTAGCACTTTGTTTTAGTCGCACTGGCACGATAACATCGATTTGGCGCGGGCTCATACGGATGCCCGCTGCTTGCCATTCGTCGGCAAGATGCAAACGCGGATGCACGTCTTGACGCGTATTGCTTGCTAATCGCAATGGGCTTAGCAGATTGGATAAAGCGCCGTCACTTTGGTCGTCGATGTTCTTCTGTAGAAGATCCATTGCAAACTTTGGCCCGGTTAACGTCACTTGTGAGTGGTTAATGAAGCGCGAACTTTTGACGTCGACTAGGTGAGTACTTGCTGCTGCGCCAACTACCGTAATGTCATGCGCATTAAGTACATGCACACTTTCGGTGATACGCTCAAAAGTGAGCTTTTGCAGGGGTTGGGCACGGTTTACGGTTTTTAATAGGTACTGCGCATCAGCCGGGCGCAACCAATCGAGATCGCTGGGGCTAACCGTAAAATCAATGCGATGCTGAGTGCCATCAACGTCGAAGTGGACGTCTATGCTCGCTGAACATTGGCGCGCCGTAAAGTCTTGTAATTCGGAGTTAGAACCTCTAAACCAAATTGAAATCGTATCGCCACTTGAAGGTTGTGTTAGCTTCCAACCATCAGGAGGATTGATGCGCAAAGTAAGGTTGCTTTGGCCCAGTCCTTGTTGCGATAAAGTCGTTACGTCAAATTTGACTTGGCGGTCTACCGAAATCGAACCCTGAACCTGATACCAAAGTAGGAAGGCGCAGGCCAAAGCCACTAACTTGCGAATGATGTCGCCGGTGATAAGGCTAACTATTTTGTTCATACTTGCCCCCGTTGTTCGCGCGTATCTTCAGTCGCTTGTTCATTCGCCGGTGCCGACAAAAACTTCTTGAGCAAGGGCTCGACGTCATTGTGGGCGACTGGTTTGTGCATGACTCCTTCAACAGCAATGCCAATATCGCCGGTCTCTTCGCTAACGATAATCACTACCGCATCGGATTTTTCGCTGAGCCCCATGGCCGCGCGGTGGCGGGTGCCATAGGTGCTCTTTACAGCAGTTGAAGTCGTCATCGGTAACACGCATTTGGCGGCAAAGATTTGATTGCCGCGAATCAACACCGCGCCATCGTGCATCGGCGCAGATGGGAAGAAGATGGTCTCAAGCATCATAGAGCTCACTGCGAGTTCGAGTTTCACCCCATGATCGCCGAACGGCTTCAAGGAATGTTGACGCTCGATCGCAATTAATGCGCCAGTACGTTGCAGGGCCATGCGTTTGCAAGATGTGCTAATCATCGCAACCGAGTCGGTAGCTTTGGCTCTATTGCGAAAACGCCTGAAGAGACGCTCGCTCTGACTAAAGCGAGAAATGCCAACTCGGATTTCTTCTTGGAACAAAATGACTACGATAACCGCTAGTCCCGGTGCAATAAGTGACAAAATGAAAGTGATTACATTTAATCCACCAGGCAACAATAATCTGAGTGTGCCAAGG
>JAPYTC010000139.1 GCA_029941685.1 Planctomycetota bacterium
GGCCTTGACCGCATCGATGATGTTTGAGTTCAGCATCAAATCGTTGGCATTGATGTCGGGAATCATCACGCCTTGCGTGCCAGTCAATTTACGTTGCTGACAAATGCGGAAGAAGCCATCGATCTTGTCGTTGACCCCGCCAATCGCAGTGACCTCACCGTCTAATGCTAGGGCGCCAGTCACCGCAATATCTTGACGAATCGCAAAACCGCTAAGCGCCGACAACAAAGCATATAATTCGGTGGTCGACGCCGAGTCGCCATCGATAGGCCCGTAGTTTTGGTCGAAGCACAAACTCATCTTGGCCGGCAACACTTTCTTTTGCCCGAATTGATAGCGCATGTAATTTTCGAGTGCCAACATACCTTTGTTGTGGATGCTGCCCGTTAAATTCACATCGCTATCGAGGTTGGTGTAACTTTCCTCACCACCAGTAGCAAGTGCCGAAATGCGCGCTGGACGTCCAAAGCTTAATGGCCCCATGCCAACAACAGTCATCGCATTAATCGCACCCACTTCTTTGCCTCGGGTTTTTATTTTGTAAACACCCTCGAGTACTTGGCGCTCGTGCCATTCGGCGTCGATTGCGTGTTGTTCACGATAATGATTGCGCGCGATATGAACATCGCCGCTTTGAATCGACTTGTGCCCTTGCTGTGCAGCGTAAAAGGATGATTCGCGTAGATAGTCGGCAATCACCGGCAGGCGCGTCGAAATACGTTTGCGCGAACCGGAATCGTTGACGGCGCGCTCGAGTAGTGCGCACATCCCAGTTTTTGAAATCGGCAATAAACTTTCTTGCTGACTGATGTGATACAGCGAGTTAGCCATGGTGACGGCGTGTTTTTTAAGTAACGGCAGAGAATCTTCGAATTCGGATTTCACTTTGAAGATGCGCGGGAAGTCGGGTTCTTCGTCGTGCAAATGATCGTAGAGATTGCTGTCGCCTACTAACATCACCTTCAATTTTACGGGCACCGCTTCAGGGCGCGCGCCGGTAATGCCAAGGGGCGAAAGTGATTCAAGTCCGTGAATGGACAATTTGCCTGATTGCAAAGTGCGTTTGAGCGCACGCCACACTTCAGCTTCTTTCAGTACGTCGCGCGCGTTGAGCACTAACACGCCGCCGTCCGCTCGTAGCAATGAACCAGGGCGCACCGCGTGATGCACATAGCCAATACCTTGCTGACTCCGTGCGCGTTCTATGGTGCCAAACAAATTCGAGTAGTTAGGGTGAGGCTCAAAAATAATGGGCGCCTTGTTTTCGCGCATCGCCCGCACGGGGTTAACTTCGAATACTTCGAGGCCACGCTGCGCGATTGATTCTTCATCTGCGGCTTCGTCACTGGCGCCGGTGCGCGTCCACATGCCTGGTCGGTTAAGAGCGAATTGCGCGCAGTCGCCTAGCCATGATGCTAGAGGAAAATCGGCGTCGAGCTCTTCGGCGAGGGCAACGGTTATGCCTTGGACCGCTTCGGTCATCACTGATTCGTCGATATTGTTGGTCTCGCGGATTAGGCGCAATGCCATCGCACGCGCCTTATTTTGAGTTTGCTCTACCTGTGGTAAGAATTTATTTCGCGCTACAAACATTTTCTTTAACTTAGTTGCGGACGGCCGCTTCTTAGTCGGCAATTGCAACGCCTGCTCCGGTGAACACACTTCATTGTTGATGCGAAGATGAATGTCTTTACGTGTGCTATTGTCTTTTTCAATTGCAACTAGTGCTAGGCCAGCCTTTTGAAGTTTGGCTTCAAAGCGTCTCATCAATTGCAATTCTGCCTTTTGATATCGCGAGTACAAATGATGACGGCGCTGCAGGTGTTCTTCGCTTTTCAGTAGCTTAGGGATTTCGGTGCGTAAGGCATGAACCCAGTTGCGCATTCCGATGGTAAGTTGGATGCCTGCACCTATAGGTAGCTCGAGATGCCGCGGATTCATTGGTTCGTGAAAATTGTGCACGAATACATGATCAACAACATCGTGAGCACTGAATTCGGTGCACTCTAAAAGTTCTTGCATGACCTCAGCCTTGTCGGTGCCACCGATGCCACACACGAAAATGTTGTATCCTGGTGAATCAACATGTAAGGCCATTTCGATGGCGGCTAAAGCACGTTTTTGGCCGAATAAGCGTTGGTTAATTGAACACTTAGCATTTGCTTTGCGCACTGGAACCCATGATGCCGGACACTGCCACCGCAGGTCACTGGCTTTTATTTTTTTTACCTTCATTTTTTACTTGTGTTGCTTCGGCATCACGATTCATAAAACGCAATACACTTTCTAGCGATTGTCGAGCATCGTCTTTACGCGGATTCAGTTCGAGCGCACGATAATATTCTTTAATAGCGGCATTGTACATTGCATCAGCGCTTTCGGGATCGCGCTGTAGGTCAAATAATTTGCCGAGATTGACTTGCGATTCAGCAAGTGCGAGGTGAGTAACAGCTTTGTCTTGGCCGTTGGCGATTGCGTCTTCAAAGCGCGGAATCGCCAAGTCGTATTGCTTCAACTCCATGTAGTTGAGGCCAGTGTTTAAACTGAAAGAGCCATGCATTGCATCATCACGCGGATCGAAGTTGTCGATAGCTGAGCTCCCTTCGATTAAAAGAATCGGTGCAAGGGCTAAGGTGGCTACGATACTTTTTCGCGAGCGTGAAATCGTAAAAATTGCCCATGGCGCAACAATCGCGGCAACCGGCACCAAGGGTAAGCGATAGCGCGGTGAATACCAAAACACTACAACCACTGCAGCAGCACTCAAGAACAAGAGGGCTAGGGTTAAACTCGCATGATGGCCTTTGCGCCATAACAAGAGTAAGCCGATGATGGATAACGGCAACAGCCAACCGACTTGCAGAAAGTTATAGTGTGGGATAGGCCGTGGCCAGGCGCCGTCGTCTATTTCTTCGCTGATGAAGAAGAGGTCGCCATAATGTTTAGCCGCAAACATCCAACGTATTTTACTCAAAAAAAGTTGAACCGCCTCACCGGGATTGTTGGATAAATAGTGGAGACCTTGCTTGAGGTAATAGTCCGAAGTATGAGCCCATCCTTCGCTACCGGTCTCTTGCTTGACAATCTGGTAAGCATCTTTGTTTTGCTTGAGGCGGCTTGCCGAGACGCCGTCAAGTGGCTTGTAGGTTCCATTTGCTCCAGCGGAATTGCCATGTGCAAAAGTAATGCCAGCTTGTGCGCTCACGGCGATGAATTCGGTACCGCCAGCAGATCGAGAAGTTGCGACTGCATTATGAAGGGTAGCCGTAGCGGTGACGGCCAAGATACTGAATAGGGCTAATGCGCTGACAGCACGCGGTGATTTGCTGCGAAAAAGCTGCCATCCGAAAAAGGGAATGCCGGCCAATAAAGGGGGGTGGGCAAGGATGGCTGCCCCTACTGTGCAACCATAGTTTGCTGCGCTTGAGAAAACGGGCTTTTCGCGAAAACGCAGGTAGGTGAACACCATATAGCTCATGAGCAATAGCTGCAAGGATGAGTTCAGGATGCGCGTGGAAAAGTAGGCTGGCTCTGCGAGTAAAAGAAAGACTAGTGCAGAGCAAAAGCCTAAAGCTTGGTTGTGGAATAACTTGATACTGCAACGGGCGATCAACCACGCAGTTAATGAGCGTAATAAAATTTGTACTACGACTACGCCGATAATATCTAGTCCGAGAGCGCGTAATAAAGCTACAAAATAAGGATAAAGTGGAGCGGATAAAAACGGTTGTTTTTGTATGAAATTGCCGTCGAGAATGTTGCCCGACATATTCCAGTATTCAAGAGAATCACCTGCCAGAGCCAATAATGTGGGATTTGCGCCATTTGATGAGTGCAGACTAAAAAGTTGCCAAATCAAATCAATGACTAGCAACATTAGCAGTGCAGAAGTGGGGCGCAAGCGTTTCACAATCTGCTATCCTATCAGCCCCAATTTCTCCATAATACAATCATGGCTTACGAATTACCTAATTTACCCTACGGCATCTCTGATCTTGCTCCGCATATCAGTGCCGAAACACTTGAATTCCACCATGGCAAGCATCACAATGCTTACCTAACGAAGTTAAATGAATTGCTCGATGGCGATTCCTCGAAGTCACTTGAAGAATTGATTACCACTACCGAAGGTGGCGTCTTCAACCAGGCTGCTCAGGTTTACAATCACAGCTTTTACTGGCAGTGCATGAAGCCTCAAGGCGGTGGCGCACCAACCGGAGATTTAGCAGTAGCAATCGCTCGCGATTTCGGCTCTTATGATGATTTTGTGACGCAGTTCAAAGCAGCGGCAATGGGCCAATTTGGTTCAGGCTGGGCGTGGTTGGTTGACAACGGCGGCAAGCTAGAAATCTGCGCCACATCGAATGCTGGCAACCCATTGACTGACGGCAAGAAGCCACTGCTAACTTGCGATGTCTGGGAGCACGCTTACTACATTGACTTCAGGAACGCGCGCCCTAAGTATTTAGACACATTCTTCGAAAGCCTAGTCAACTGGGATTTCGTCGCGTCAAATCTTTAAGATTTAAAAGTAAAACGACACACCAAAATATGGGCCTGACATGCTTAGGTCCATATTTATTGTTGTAGTGTCAATTTGACCGTCAACATTAAGTTGTACAGCACGGTAGCCTATTACGGCTTCGGCGTTTTCGAAGATTTGCATGTTTAGATTAACATCATGGTCAAAGAAGCTTGCGTCTATATCGTCAATGTCAATTGAGACGCCTGAGATTTCTGCTCCGAGACGGATGGTTGTTCCTGGGATAGCGACATCACCCCGAATGCCGATAATTGGCACTGGAACTT
>JAPYTC010000140.1 GCA_029941685.1 Planctomycetota bacterium
TTCTTGGGGTGTCACCACGTGCTCGAAACGGCGCTCACCGAATAAATTAGCGCATCCACTTAAAATTAGCGGAAATATCAGGTATCTGGCAACTTGGTATTTCATTCTGACTCATTCTAACGTTACAATCTAAGTATCCCCAATCATGAACGACAATAAATTTAAAGCTGTATTTTTCGATGCCGAATTCACCCTGTTCCGCGAGAAAACAAAACGATCTCAAGTCTACCTCGACATAGCCGTCGAAAATGGTGCTACTGATTTAAGCACAGACTTTGTGGCGGGCGAATTAGAGCGCGCGCTAAGTTCCACCCCTAACTCAATAGATGGCCAGTTAAAGTTCAGTCAAGCGTGGTGGACGACATACAACCAAACCGCATTTGCCGCGCTTGGTCTAAATAAAAAATCTGCGCGCAAGGCAGCTAAGACGGCTGCTGCTCATTTTTCTAAGGCTGTAGCTTATTCGGTTTACCCCGAAGTCATCGAAGTGTTAAAAGCTTTGTCTAGCGCTGGGATTCAAACCGGAATTGTCGCCAACTGGTCCGAAGATTTGCCGGCTTTGGCCAAGCGCTTAAAAATTGGCAAGTATTTTGACTTTATCATTTCAAGTACCGAACTGCGTGCCGAAAAGCCAAACCGTGCAATTTTCGATCGCGTTTTGTTCCGCTGTGGTGTTGCGGCCGAACACTCCATTCATATTGGTTCCGATTTTGACCGTGATATTAATGGCGCGATCAGTGCCGGCATGCATGCGATCCTGATTGATCGCGATAAAAATCTAGAAAGTCAGTTACATGAAGGCGTCAAAGTAATAAATAGCTTGTACGATGTGTTAGACATCTGCGAATTGACCGCCCATGACATCTAACTACCCAGGCGAATTAGCCACCCTACATAATCATTTGCGCCAAGTTCATCTTGGCGATGACAAATCGATCGAGTTACTGCTAGCTAGTATTTTCTCTGGTGGCCACTGTTTAATCCAAGGCGCCCCAGGGCTCGGTAAAACTCGCTTGCTGAGCGAACTAGCTAAATGCTTACAACTTGACTTTCAGCGCATTCAAGGCACACCTGATTTGATGCCTAGTGATATTACTGGTAGTGAAATTTTCAACCAGCAAACCTCAAAGTTCGAATTCGAAGCTGGCCCCATCTTTGCGCAACTATGTATGTTCGATGAACTCAATCGCGCTACTCCACGCTCGCAAGCGGCTTTGCTTCAGGCGCTCGAAGAAGGCGAAATATCTGCAGCGCGCACCACTCACAAATTGCCGCAACCCTTTTTCGTAGTCGCTACGCAAAACCCAATCGAGATTGAGGGTACATTCCCGCTGCCCGAAGCGCAACTCGACCGCTTTATTATGCGCATCGATTTCCAACAGCCAAGTACCGAGTGTCTTTCTCAAATATTACGCCTAGGGAATGTCGATGAAGATAGGCCGCAATTAGACGCCTCACAAGTTATTGGCTTTCAGCAGAGTGTCGATGATATCGCCGTGGCAGACGATTTGTACACGCAAACCGCTGCGCTAATTAACAGTACGCACGCCCACAAAGATGTTCAGTTAGGCGCTTCTCCACGCGGTGGGCAGGCGATTATTAAGGTCGCAAAGGCTTTGGCCTTTTTAAGACAACGTGTGCAGGTTACGCCGCAAGATATTAGCGCCGCTGTGGTGCCATGTTTGCGTCACAGAATAGTGCTTGGTTACCACGCGCACGCCCAACAAATCACAAGCGATGATATTCTTATGGGTATCATCGAGCGCGACCCCATCCTGTAAGCGCTCCCCGCACTTACAACCATGAATTGTCGTCTCGCAATTTGTCAAACCAATCCCAAGCTCGGGGTGGTTGCCGACAACCTTCAGTCACACCATCAGTGGCTCGATCGCTGCATCGCAGAAAATGTCGACTTGGCATTGTTCCCTGAATTAAGCCTTACTGGATATATATTGCGAGACCTAACCTCTGATGCTGCACTAACTTTAGATAGCCCGCAAATCAACGAACTGGTTGCGCGATCTAAAGACGTCAGTTTCGCTTTTGGTTTTGTCGAACATAGTCGCGACCATCGTTTTTACAACAGCTTTATCTTTGCAGAAGACGGAGTGATTAAACACGTTCATCGTAAAGTTCATTTGCCAGACTATGGTATTTTCGAAGAGGGGCGCTACTTTGCAAGTGGCAATAATTTCACCACCTTCGATTCTAAGCACGGTCGCTTCGGTTTTTTGATTTGCGAAGACGCCTGGCATTTGTCGTCTGGCTGGCTACACTTTTTGCAGGGCGCCGATGTTTTGCTAATCCCTGCTGCTTCGCCTTCTCGCGGCATCGAAACCGACACCAACCATCTTGCTTCACAGCAATCGTGGCATGCGCTATGTGCAGCCCAGGCAAAGTTTTTACAAACCTGGGTAGTCCGTTGTAATCGTGTCGGCTACGAAGACGGTGTTTTATTCGACGGCGAGTCCGCTATCAACTCCCCTTTTGGTGACGTCGTCGCCTCAGCACATCAATCCGATGAAGATTTTGTCATTCATCAGCTTACCGATTCGCCGCTTAAACGCGCTCGTGTTGAAACACCTTTGCGGCGCGACGCCCAAGCAAATCTTGTACGCCGGCAGCTCGCAATCATCGCCAACGACCCCGACTTGTCCGCACTGTTAGATAATGACTAACAACATACCGTCACCGCCAACGTGTAATGTTGAACTTGCTGAACGAGTATTGGTTGGCTTTCTAAAATCAGAGACACAGCGCATTAGCATGAATAAGGCCGTGCTAGGCATGTCTGGTGGAATAGACAGTGCCTTGGTGTTAGAACTTGCAGTGCGTGCACTGGGCGCCAAAAACATATTGGCCATTGCTATGCCTTACCGCGAAAGTAGCCCGTTGTCGCTAGAGCTAGCACAACAAGGTGCCGACAAAGCCGGATGCGAGTTTTCGGTCATCGACATTTCGCCTCTAGCAGATGCCTATTTTGCGCAACATCCAGAGTTAGGTGAGGGCGACACCGAAGCAGCGCGCTTACGACGTGGCAATGTGTTCTCGCGTTTACGCATGACCGCTTTGTACGATCAATCAGCAGCGGTTAACGGTTTAGTTTTTGGAACGTCGAATAAAACAGAATTACTTTTAGGGTACGGCACGCAGCACGGTGACATGGCATCAGCAATAAATCCTATTGGCGATTTATACAAATCCCAAGTAGTTGCTCTTTCGCGACACCTCGGCGTACCATCCACAATTATTGACCGACCGCCAAGCGCCGACTTGTGGCAAGGACAGACTGACGAAGAAGAGCTAGGGTTTTCGTACGACGCTGTTGATGCTTTGTTGTACGCCATTGTCGAGCAGAGATTGAGCAATAACGAATTACTCGAGAAGGGATTCGAGCAAAGCTTTATTGATTTAATCAATTTACGTGTGCAGCGCAATCAATATAAAAGACGACCGCCACTTATTGCTAAAGTGACTGGTCGTACGGTTAATCTCGATTATCGTTATGCCCGCGATTGGGGCACCTAAACTTTACAGATTGCCTAGCTTCGCGAACAAAGCGTCGAAGTCTACTTGGTCAATATCCTCGTCAGTGATTGCCGTTGGCTGAACCAAGGCTCGCCGCGCGTTGCGGCACACTGACAAAGTATTACCCACTTGCGTGCGCACTCTCTGCAACCTCTCACGATTTGCAAAGGGCGACTCAAGGTTCAAATCTACCTTGCGCTTGGTGGCCTCTAAAACGGCCACTAGTGATTCTAGCTTTTGTAGCATAGCTATGCGTTGTTGGGGGTTTTGGATGTCGTATGGGGAAGGAGGTGTTTTCATTTCAGGGAGCAACTTTGATTAATCTTACCCCCCAATTCGGGCTAATGTGCCTTTATTTAGCCTTTTTTACTAGTAGCTCTTTAGGCAAGTCAACATATCATTTTGTTGACGGTGATCCACATTAGCAGCAATGGCTTCGAGTGTTGCACCGCGATGCACGTCACCCAAATAACCCAAACCCAATACCAAGTGTGCGGTTCGTTCGCTTACGACACCAGCGTTAATATCGTCGCCGAGTGCACTAGTTAATTGTTCTAATGATTGTTGATCCCGAGTGCCGGCCATCGCGTGGGCTGATATCCAGCGCACAGTAGCGTCGTCGTCGCTTAGCAGCATTTCAGCTAACTGCTCATTTGCTTTTTCGTTTGTGCACATGCCTAGTGCGGTCGCAAAGCCGCGACGTGATGTTGCAGAGTAATTAAACTGATCGGCGTTTTCTAAAAGCACGTTAGCTGCTTTATCGGTGCCAAGCATGCCCAATGCTGTTGCAATGTAAGAGCTTAATTCTTCACTTACATTAGTCTCTTGTAAGCACTTGCTCAGGGTGAGACGTGCAGCTGGTTTGGCGTATAGCCCTAAAGAAAGTGCAGCCGCACCACGTAACTCATACTCATCATTACGCGATGCGTCCGCATCATCATGCTCGTTGAAGTCGCTACCAAACAATACTGTATCGGCGACCTGTGTGTAGGCTTCTGGCAACTTGGCGATGCCACAAGCGATGATCCAAGAAGTGTGAACGAATAGCTCGTTGGAAACTCGTGGACGGTTTGCCAAGAGAAAATCTGCGGCTTTCGGATCAGCAATTTGGCCCAAGGATAGTTGGATTAGCCCTTGGATCCGAGGATTGTTTGTTTCTTCAAATGCATGAATAAGACTTGGCGTAGCCACTTTGGAACCGAAACGGCCAAGCGCAGTGATGCATGACTCAGCGACTACCTCGCTGCGTGAATCAATGTTATTCACTAGCACCT
>JAPYTC010000141.1 GCA_029941685.1 Planctomycetota bacterium
CATCTCCACTCCCGGGATTCTTGAAAGGCGAAGACCAGGCAGTATGGGATTTTTTCGTAGAAAATCTTCGTAGCGATAATAAGAGCTTCAATTTTATTGCTTTTTCCAGATACCTGAGGGGAACAATTGAGTACGCAGAGCCAAGCCTGATGGCAGCGCTTAGTTCCACAGATTTGCAACAGCTCGAGTGGGTGGTTAAAACGCTGATGCAGGTTCACTTCAATGAGTGTATTCCAGAGCTAGATAGAGCAATTATAGACAACATCGAAGAGTATTCTGGAGATCGCGAGTACCCTCCAGTCTACCACCGGCCAGACGCTAGAAACTTTTCACCATCTATTGAGCAAACCTGGATCACCCACCACATGAGTCGTTTGCACGACATGTTGCTGGAGTGGTTAGATGGAGAGGACATGGGATTGCGCTCAGTGGCCGCACATGCTTTTGCTAAGTGGAAAGTGCCAGAACACGCACAAAGAGTTGTTGCCATACTAGTTCAGGAACTCAAAAGTGATTCCAAGTTAGGCAACGCCAGCTCTGCAGCCCGCGCCCTCTGCGTAATGGACCAACTTGCTTTGCGTTGGTTAGAGGGGATTAGCGAATTTCACGATATGCAGCAACATGTTTACATCATGTTATTAATTGATCAGATTCAAAATCCTGCCGACTCACTTTCAGACTTGGAAGAGCGTAGGCGCATGTACCCTTTTGTAAAGTGGATTGATCCCCGTGTTAATGACCCTATTATCGAGTACTTCGGTCCGGAGAGGTACTTGCCGTTTGTGTGTGAACATGAAGACTGTTATGGGAACAAGGGAATCATTGCAAATCATTCTCTGAGTGATTTGAAATGGTCAGCATGCCCTTGTGGAAACCATGGATGCGATGTCAAGCGGCGAGAGATGGCGAGCATCCATCAGTGAAAAACTTACCTTATCTGCTGTATTCACACTCTCTTTACAAGAGTGTGAATACAGTTCAGATTTAAGTTCGCTAAGCTCAGACTGTAGCGTTTTCACAACAAGCATCGGCATAAACAGCAAATCGCTCTTCGCGGTCTGCTATAAACTTATTGATACCGGCAAGTAAGATCTCAGCGTCAATTTTAGCTTCAGCAATAGCTTCATGGCCAGCGCCATAATCGGGACATCACAAGCCAACGCTGCCGTTATTATGGTAAACTAGATCCAAGTTAATTTTTAAAAAATATGCCGGATAACGCCCTCACCAAAAAGCTCTATCAGCAACATGCCAAACCTCGCTTAGCTGAGGTGCTTTCAAGTATTGGCTTAGATGTGATTTATAAAAAGGCAGAGAGGTCATATTTGGAATACCAAGGCCCTGACGGTAAGCCGGTCAAGGTTTTAGATTTACTCGCTGGTTATGGCGCGGGTTTTCTTGGACATAACCACCCACGGCTTGTTGCAATTGCTAAAGAATGTTTAGACCAGCAAGTTCCATTTCATGCACAAGCTTCTTGCCGCGACTCATCCTCCATACTTTGCACTCGTCTGAACCAGCTGTTGAAAGAATCGGTCAACAAAGACTTTAAAGTACATCTTATTAACACCGGCAGCGAGGCTGTCGAAGCGGCGGTTTCGCATTGCGGGTTATCGCATCACGATAAATTGGTAGCATCTTTGCGCGCAGCAGAATCGTTGTGGTGTGCATTTATAAAAGACAATGTCGACTCTGCGCAGCTAAACTTCGCTGAGCAGTCTATCGAGAGTAACCGGCAAGCCGTCGCCAGGCCCCCACGTTTTTTAGCCCTCGAGCGCTCGTATCATGGTTCGGGTGCCGCATCTAATCGTTTGAGTTGGGGGAAGCAATTTCGCACCAGCGCACCATCGACTGGCCTCGAAGTAGATTTTATTCAAGTCGGAGATACTGAGCATCTTCAACAAACCCTTGAAGATCATTGGGTAACCTTGGTGGTACCGATAAAAAACAGCAGAGGTGATTGGGTTATGAAAGACCGGCATATACCTATGCACGCCGCGATGTTTTTTGAGCCTATTCAAGGTGAAGGTGGCATCCATCCGCTCAATGCAGATGACTTGAATGCCGTAATAGATGTTTGCCAGAAAAAATCAATCCCAGTTGTCGCCGATGAAATTCAGTGCGGACTCGGCCGAGTCGGCACCTTTTTGGCTTGCGAGCAATATGGCATAGAGCCTGATATCGTGTTGCTGTCCAAAATCTTGGGCGGTGGTTTGGCTAAAATTTCAGCAATGGCAGTTGACGCTCGGTTGTACGTTAATGACTTTTCGCTGCAACACGCTTCAACTTTTGCTGAAGACGAATTTTCGTGTAGAATAGCCTTAGGCGTGCTCGACATTATTACTGATGATGAAACAGCATGTATGAAAATTGCGAGTTCTGTCGGCAAGTGCCTTAAAGACGAGTTGCATTTATTGCAGAAAAAATGGCCGACAGTAATCTATGAGGTGCGAGGGCTAGGTTTGATGTTAGGCGTTGAATTAGCAGAGCAATCTAAAAACCCATCGGCCTTTTTGCGAGCCGTTGAAGCCAGCGGTGCATTGGCTGGTTTAGTATCCGGTTGGCTATTGAATGTCGAGCAAATTCGAGTCGGCCCAGCTCTGCGCGAATCAAAAACAATTAGAATTCAGCCATCGGCCTACATCGAGCAGCACGAATTGCCGCGCGTAATCGCAGCGCTCGATCGCTTGTGCGGTCTTATTGCTATAGGCGACTCGTTGTCAATAACTAATTTTATCCACCGCGAGGGTGAGAGCGATGTTGACCCAATCACCTCAGGCTTGGTAAAATATTTACCATCAGTAGACCACAAAATCGGCACCTCCTTTGTGAGCGCTCACGCAAAACCCAAAACTGATATTCCGCGAGTGGCCTTTTTGGGCCACTTCATCGATCCAGAGGCAATAGCCGGATGGGATCCATTGCTCAGTAATCTTTCAAATGAAGGTAGCGAGAGGCTGCTTAAAAAAATAGGAAAATGGGGTGGGCATTTCCCCTCAGTGAGCTTTGATGTAGAATCGTCTGCCGGAAAAAAAGTTGAAGCTATCGTTTATGTGTGGGCGAATATGGCAGAGGTCTATCTCGAGGCGCTAAAAGACCGCTCGATGATGCAGAGATTTCAGGCAGAAATTCGCGATTGCATGGACGAAGCAATCGATGCCGGTTGCGAGCACGTTGGCTTTGGCGGTTACACTTCAATTGTTACCCGTGCTTGCCGCGATGTGGTTAATCCAAACATACGTGTCACTTCAGGCAATTCACTTACTGTGGGTATGGCTGTCGAAGCATTATTCAGAGAATCTAAAACGCATGGTATAGACATAGCATCTGAACGGGTTGCAATCGTTGGCGCAACTGGCAATCTCGGATGGGTGTTGGCGCACTTACTGAATGGCTTAGTCGGGCAATTAGTCCTCATTGGTCGTCCTGGCGCCGAGCCACGTCTCGAAAAATTAAAGTCCGAGCTTGAAGCAGCAGCAACTGGCTCCCAGCCAATCAAAATAAGCTCAGACTTAAATGACCTACGAACCAGCCGCTTGATAGTAGCATGTAGCAACGCAGCAACACCTATAGTTACACCCGCACACATCATTGACGGTCCGGCAGTATTGCTCGATTTGGCGGTACCTGGCGATGCATACCCTTCGTTGGCTGACAACCCAAACTTGTCAGTGATTCGGGGCGGAATTGTAGCGCTACCAGATGGCAGTAAGCGGTCCCCGTTGATATTACCAGGATGGCATCTTCCTCGCGGCTATGCCTATGGGTGCATTGCTGAGACATTATTGCTCGGATTAGGTAACATCAACGAAGATTATTCATGCGGCCCGATTCAACCAGGGCAAGTACGCAGAATAATGGATGTTGCAGACCAGCATGGTTTTACTTTAGGACAGGTGAAAATGGGAAGGTCAATGTAACGGAGTAATAATGGAAATTAAATCACAGACGCAGGCAGGCGAAAAATTGTACCCGCGAGAAAAACGTCGGTATCAGTCGACGCAGTTAATGAACTTGTTGATGCGACCGATAATTGCTCCATTGATTAAGGTGTTGTCAGCTATCGGGCTTAGCGGTGACATGGCATCACTACTAGGATTGTTCGGGTATGGCGTCGGCGCTTACTTTTTTGTGCAGGGCGATCAATCATCAGTGGTAACCGGTTTGTCCATATTCATGACGGGTGCTTTTTTTGAATTAATTGATGGCGGACTCGCTCGGTTGCGCGGTCCATCGGCAATTGGCCATTACTTTGCAAAATTTTTAGAAAGTGTTTACATCGTCTTGCTTGCACCATGTTTGTCGATAGGTATTCTTGCCGATGGTGGTGACGAGGTGGCAATTGTTGTTTTGGGTGTGCTAGGGGCTTTGTCACATATTCAATTCCGTGGTGCTGTTGAACACATTACTACTAACCATAGTTCAGAAGACCTAGCCGCAATGATTGATCGCGGCGCGAGTGGTATCAAGCGTTTGGTAATAGCTCAATTTTTGCCGGATCACCCAACTTTTAGATTGCGTGACCGACTCGGAAGAATTTTACGCGAAAATTTAATGGAGTCCTCAGGCATCCAGCCAATAATTTTAGTGGCAGCAATTCTTAGCGGGCACAGTGAATATTTTGTGATGTACTACGGCGTGTTACACATTTGTGCTTGGTTGGGTTTTGTTGCGCTTAAACTATTATTGCTTAAGCGTGGTGGTGGAGGAGGAATAATAATATAAATCATGAGTCGCGAAAAAGAAATAATCGGAGCCAAGGC
>JAPYTC010000142.1 GCA_029941685.1 Planctomycetota bacterium
CTTTGTTGCTTGGCGCCGGTATCGGCCTCGGAATATTAACCAAAGGCCCCGTGATTTTACTGTTCGCTATTGTGCCACTGTTATTCCGCAAGAAGTACACCGATGTCGCACTGTTCAAATTAGCGGTCACGGGGGTCATCATCGGATTATTAATTGCTTTAGCCTGGGCAGTGCCTGCTGCGATGTCCGGTGGCGACGAATATCGCGACGCCCTTTTCATTAAACAAACCACCGGTCGTATTGCCAGCGCTAGTGCTGGCACTGTAATTGGCGCAACTGTTCACGCGCGACCGTTTTGGTACTTCTTTGTACTACTGCCACTACTCATGATTCCGTGGTCTTTCAAGCGCAGCATCTACACCATTAAACACCACCCGTTTTTAATGTCGGCAGTGGTGCCTGTGTTTATCATTTTCTCACTGATGAGCGGCAAGCAGCCACATTATCTACTGCCGCTGTTTCCGTTGCTTGCGCTGATGATTAGTGACAAGATCACCAAGCCTCAACAAAATCACTCGGCTAAACCCGCGGCGCTCTGCCTTTCACTTTTCGCCGCTACATTGTTCGTTTTCGCTTACCGCACTAATCCCAGCAGTGACTTCCCGAACTCAGCAACCCTTTACAGCGCTGCGATTATGCTGTCACTCATCACCACCATCGGGTACTTCATATCAGTTAAGCGACGCCTGCCCCTGCAATTTTGGTTTGCCACAGCACCACTACTCGTGTTCACTGTCCACTGTGCCCTCGGCAGCAACTTCGGCAAACAGTACGACATGCGCCCCCTTGCCACTCAAGCACGCCTATGGCAGGAGCAAGGTTTAGCAGTCGCGTACCAAGGCTCCTATCACGGCCAATTAAATTTCGTTGGACGGCTACCCCATCCGATTCATGAAATCGATGCTGAATTTAGTGTTAAAGATTTTTATGCGCAATACCCCGATGGCAAGCTAATAAAAATAATACGTCCAGCAGAGAAGACTAGTGAATACCTGACATTAGCGCATGGCACGCGCTTAGCTGAATTGCACTAACTCGGTAGTGCGCCACTTATTGCAACGCTAGCGAGCCCGTTAACTAAAAACCTTGTTAATTGAGCGCGCTCCTTTGCTTACAGGAGGATGTGGATTCCCATGTATACGTTTACAGTATCGACCTCAATTTGTTGCGTAAGATCGTCTGTCACGTAAGAAGAGAAATGCTCTTCGACAGAAAGGTCGAAGCTAGTTGTATCGGACAAGAACTGAGTGATACCTGCACCTAAACGGTAAACATCGCCGGCGCCGTTGTCTGCATCATATAGCCCCGCGCCAAACAGCACGTATGGACGAACATTGCCTTCGCTTTGTAAGAAGTAACGAGCGTAGCCGGTGTACAACTGCGCTGTTGCGTCGTTGCTATCAGGGTATGTCCAGAATTCGGTAGCCGCGCCAACTTCGAGCTTATCGGTAACAAAAAGACCCGCTTCTAAGGCGAATGCATCGCCTAAAATAAAGCCCCCTCCATCGGAGGCGCCTGAGCCTGATGAACTCGCGACAGCCACACGGCCACCAAAGCGAAATTGGTCAGTTGCGAAATCGGTACCCACAGCAGTAGGAACGGCACAGCTGACACTAGCAGCCACGGTAATTAGAAGTAGGATTACTTTCATCTTGTGGGACAAAATATACAGCTAACCATTATAAAATGCCATAAGTAATCAATCAATTTGACAGTAAATCACTCGACATCTTCATCTAAGGCATAGCCCAGGGCATCAAGGTCGGCCACTTCTTGAGCATCAAATTTGCGCATTCCCTTGACAATGCTCGCGTCGCGGTATTTTTCGGCCAATTCTAGTAATTGGCGCTGAGAGTCGCCGTATTGCGCGTCGTTAAGCAAGTTATGGGCCTCTTCAAGGCCGTCTATGGCCAGCGAATACAAGGCCAAGGGCTGCACCACTGACTTTGCACCAAGAGACGACTTGAAACTACAAATCAGCTTGAAATCATGGTTTTGCACCGCCAACAACTTATCGGCGGTTGAAGCAAATGCCGTCGCCTCTAAAGTGGACGACAACAGGTTGCGGCCGCTGCCGAAATCTTGGATATTGAAGCCGGCGGCGCTGAGCAGAGTCAACGGAATGTCTTGCAAAGTCGGCACCACATCGGTGAACTGACCCGCTGCCATCCCTGGCACCGACAACATAAATGGCACCCGCAGAGTGGCAGCATGCACAAAATCGCCATGGAGCATCAAACCGTTTTCTCCGAAATGCTCGCCATGATCAGAAGTGAACAATATAACGGTCGGCCGTTGCGATTGTGCCACGCGCGCAAACACCTTCGCAAGTGCGTCATCGACCATCAACATTTCTTCGTGATAACGGTCGTGCATAATCTCAATCACTTGTTGAGCATCCCGGACGTCATCGCCATCGTCACTCTGATTTGCCGTCGAAATTGCGCTACGACATAACACTAGTGAGCCTGATTCGTATTCTTGATACATCGCAGGCAACGGACGATCGCCATTAAGCTGCCCTAAAAAAGGTTCGTTCGCATGATATGGCAAGTGCGGATCCATGAAGTGCAAAAAGTAAAAGAACGGGGTGTCGCTTGCATAAAGATCATCGAGATAACGCAATGTCAAATCAGTGACTACCGGCGCAGTAGCTTCGGCACCCTCTTGGATGTCGTCGTAGCCACTGTAAATTCTCGTTACCAAAAACTTTGAAATGCGTTGAGCATACATGTCAGAAAATGGCGCCGCGTACCACACCATGCGTCTGCCCGTCACCGCCACTGCCACCGGGCTAGTGCTGTCTTTATGTTCGTCGCCGGCAACATTAACCAGCAACTCAAAACCGCGATTAAACCCTGTGTAGCTATCTAGAAGGCCATTTGCCGCTGTGCCAATAGTGCGAAACCCCAGCTCATTAAAAACTGCGGCGAGTGTCGGCATCGTGGCCGGCATCTTGCCAAAGTTGGTGTAAGCCGCATGCTGTAATGGCGACTCACCGGTGACCATTGAAATATGACTTGGCAGCGTTGCTGAGGATGGCGCCAGTGCATAAGGAGCAGTAATAGACTGTTCAGCCAAGGCTTTAAGCGCAGGCAAAGACACGCGATTGAGAACGTCAGCACGCAAGGTGTCTACCGAAATAAGTAATACATCGGGCTTATTTGTCGCCGCCACGAAATCAGAGTGCACTGGTGGTATGGACGGAGCAGTAGCCAAATCAAATTGTTCGCTGTGTGCATCAATGCGCAAGAAAGGCTGCATCAAGTAGGCCGTGATGAGTACGAAAAAAATCGCCAACCGTTTAGCAATGGCAGGCTTAATGTACATGCTAGGCAACAAGGCAATGGCAAAAGCCACGGGCACTCCGACTTCAATAATTGCGTGCGGGCGCTCGCTGATTTTGAAAAACCACGCGCCAGCCAAAGCGGCCAAACTCAAACCCAAGCCACTCGCAAAAGCGGCCGCCGCCAAATCGCGCTTGCGATGAGTAGCGACAACTAAGCACACCGGCAAAAAAACAACCACGCCTAGCAGGTTGCCAGTTGTGGCCATCAAAAATTTAATCTGAAACAAATCTATACCCAACGATGCCGGATATAGCAAGGAATGGGCAACGCCTCCAAGCAGGAGACCAGCGAAACAGTGAGTTACAATGCGCATGGGATTATTCGAATATTAGCAGAGCAAGCTAAGGCCTACAACAAGCGATTAATCATGGCCAACAATGCGGACGGCGGCTGGTCGTAAGCAACCCATCCGCGGATTCGGCCTTGACGGTCGATAACGAATGTTTGCGACGAATGATCGATGGTGTAGTTAAGCGCTGAATCAAGTTCGACACGCTCGTAAAAAGCAGCATAGCGTGCGGTGATGTCGCCCATTTGTTGGTCAGTGCCACGCAAACCCAGCACGGGTAAATCGAAGCTCTCTAAATAATTCTTGAGTAATTCTTGGCTATCGCGTTCGGGGTCGACGCTCAAAAACAATATCTCAACTTGCTGCTGCTGAGCAGTGTCTAGCTGGCCCCACACTTCGGAAACCTCACCTAAAGTTGTTGGGCAAATCTCGGGGCAATGAGTAAATCCAAAAAACAAAATGCGAATTTTGCCATGGTGTTCGCTGAGCTTATATTCATCGCCGAATTGGTCGTGCAGAACAAAATCACCGCCAATGCTATCGTAAACATCTAGCGGCTCTTCAGAGCATGAAACCGCAACAAACAGGAAGATGACGAGCAAGCACTTCATTACTTTTCAACTTTCAGGGTAATCGTTTGCTCTGGATACTTGGCGAACAACAAAGTCAACTGCAAATCGTCGCCGTCGCGCCACGCTTTATCTAATTCGAAAAACATCAAGTGATCGGCACCTGGTTTCAACACCAACTCACCTTTGGACGGCACCACTAAGCGCTTAACTCTGCGCATTTTCATTTTGCCATCTTCATGCAACATGGTGTGCAACTCGGACACTTTGGCGCGTCGTGTCTTTACACCAACGAGCACCAAGTCGTCTGGGCCATGATTTAGTAAAGTCATGAAAGCGGCGCTATTGGCATGAGGCGGACGCGATGTTCGAGCGCGCGCGTCTTCGATCTCAAGACTGTCGGAATGCGGAGCTGGTAAATCAGTAGAC
>JAPYTC010000143.1 GCA_029941685.1 Planctomycetota bacterium
TAGAATCCGGTAATTACACTGCAAATTACGATGTCACAGCGTCTTAAAACTAAAACTAAACCCAAACTCGATTTTGGCACCGCTTGGGACTACTCTCCGGCGCCAGATTCGACTCCAATTGAAATCGCTAGTAAATACAAGCTGTTTATCAATGGCAAATTTGTTGCTGCAAAATCGCGGCAATCTTTTGATTCGATAAACCCTGCGACCGATGAAGTGCTGGCGAAAGTATCGCAAGCCAATGCGGCAGATGTCGATGATGCGGTAAACGCGGCACGCAAAGCATTGCCAGCCTGGAAGAAACTGCCCGCTAGCGAGCGCGCAAAATACCTTTTCAGAATCGCCCGCCGCTTGCAAGAGCGCGCCCGCGAATTCTCGATTCTAGAAACGATGGACGGTGGCAAGCCCATCAAAGAGTCGCGTGATTTTGATATTCCTGAAGCCGCGAAGCATTTCTTTTACTACGCGGGATGGGCCGATAAACTCGAATACGCTTCTCCAGGTCAAGTAGGTAAGCCGGTTGGCGTTTGCGGGCAAATCATCCCCTGGAATTTCCCATTACTGATGGCCGCCTGGAAAATAGCCCCAGCACTTGCTTGTGGCAACACGGTAGTTTTAAAACCAGCGGAAACGACTTCGCTGACAGCCTTACGCTTGGCCGAGATATTTCAAGAGGTTGGCCTGCCTGATGGGGTGGTCAATATCATTACCGGCGACGGCCGTACGGGTGCAGCACTGGCTGAACATAAAGGCATTAGCAAACTTGCCTTCACCGGTTCCACCGCAGTCGGTAAACAATTAGCGAAGGTGACGGCTGGCACGGGTAAAAAGCTCAGCCTTGAGCTTGGCGGTAAATCGGCAAACATTATTTTTGCCGACGCCTCCATCGATCAAGCCGTCGAAGGCATCATCAGTGCCATTTACTTTAATCAAGGTCATGTCTGTTGTGCGGGCTCACGTTTGTTCGTTCAAGAATCGGTTTACGAGGAAGTACTCGAGAAACTAGAAATCCGTCTGCGCAGTTTACGTATCGGCGATCCACTAGATAAAAACACCGACATCGGTGCCGTCAATTCTCCGGAACAATTAAAAACGATTAACGCTTACATCGCGCAAGCTAAAAAAGAGGGTGCCAAGTGCCATCAGTTAAAACGCAAGCTGCCGTCCAAAGGTAATTGGTGTGTGCCTACTTGGTTTAGTGGAGTACAACCTGCTCACACCATCGCGCGCGAAGAAGTTTTCGGGCCGGTGTTAGCGGTAATGAGTTTTCGAACTCCTGAAGAGGCGATTCAACGCGCCAACAATTCCGCTTACGGCTTAGCTGCAGGTGTCTGGACGGACAAGGGCGGTAAAATCCTTGAGATAGCTTCTAAATTAGAAGCCGGAGTGGTGTGGTGTAATACCTACAACCAATTCGATGCCTCGTCGCCATTTGGCGGCTACAAAGAATCTGGTTTCGGTCGCGAAGGCGGACGCCAGGGCTTACTTGAATACTTAGATTTCGGAGGTGCACGATGAATAACGATCGTTTAGCCGTGTTAAAAACTTACAAACTTTTCATTAATGGTGCATTTCCCCGTACCGAATCTGGTCGTACTTTAGCGGTAGCGGATTCAAAAGGTAATTTGCTGGCACACTTGTGTCATGCTTCGCGCAAAGATTTGCGCAACTCAGTAGTAGCGGCGCGTAAAGCGCAAAAATCCTGGGCGGCACGCGCTCCTTACAACCGCGGACAGATTCTTTATCGCATGGCTGAAATGCTTGAAGGGAAGCGCGGCGAGTTCATCGAGGCGATTGCTGTAACTTGTGATGGTGGCGTGCGGCGTGCGACTAAAGAGGTCGATGCGGCGATTGATTGTTTAGTCAATTTTGCTGGTTGGGCTGATAAGTACTCGCAAGTGGTGGGCTGTAATAATCCGGTGGCTGGTCCGTTTTATAATTTCACGGCACCTGAAGCTACGGGGGTGGTGGGTGTGATTGCACCTAATGACGAACCTTTGTTGGGCTTGGTGGCGATGCTGGCGCCGGTGATTGTATCGGGCAATACCGCAGTGGTTTTAGGCAGCGAAAAGCATCCGTTATGCACGTCGATTTTTGCTGAGGTATGTGCCACTAGTGATGTACCGGGTGGTGTGGTTAATTTGCTTACTGGTAAGCGCGGCGAGCTGCTTGAGCATTTCGCGAGTCATCGTGATTTGAATGCGATTGCTGCGGCGGGGTGTTCGGCTAAACAACGCACCGTTTTAGAACTCGGTGCCGCAGATAATCTCAAGCGAGTACGCGTGAGTGCGTTAAAAGGACGCGCTTGGTACGACGTGCGTCAAGTGCATTCGCCATATCGCATCGAGCGCTTTGTAGAAATGAAAACGGTGTGGCATCCGGTGGGTAGTTAAGAGCGGACATGCCCTCGTACGACACCTTCTCAAATATCTACGACAGCACCGTAGAATTAGTCTACAAAAAATACCGCTCGCAAGTAGCCGAGCAACTGCACCTCAAGCCCAACGCTGTCGTCCTCGATCTTGCTTGTGGTACTGGCCCGAATCACCCGCACCTGCTTGAGCGTATGTCGGGCACGGGCCTCATTATTGCAGTCGATTACTCCGCAGGTATGATTGAGCGCGCGCGTAAAAAAGCTCAGCGCAACGGCTGGAATAACATCGTGTTTATTCAGCAAGATGCCAATCAACTTAGTTTGCAAGACATTGAAAATGCAGTCGGACGGCCGGTGCAAATCGACAGCGTGGTGGTGACTCTTGGTTTGTCAGTGATACCCAACTGGCAAGATGTTTTTGCAGCGACATTTGGTTTGCTGGTGCCGGGCGGGCGCTATGTGATTTTTGATATTCACACTACTCACTGGGTGCCGCAGACGTGGCTAGTGAAGGTGCTAGCGCAGGCTGACACTTACCGCCAATCATGGAAAGCGCTTGAAGCATGCAGCGAAGATTTTACGTTTGAGTATTTACCGGGGTCGGCGCATGTTCACGGTGGACGGCCATTTGTCGCGGTGGGGCAGAAACCGGCTGTCTAGGTATTTTGATTGTGCGAGCTAAGATGTCAGTAGTATTATTAGCACATGCCATCCACCAATCTCCGCCCAGCCACTGATAGCGATGCCGATGGTGTCATCGCCTTAATCGCGCGTTGCTACGCCGACTATCCGCCGAATGTATTAGACGTCGATGGCGAAGAACCAGAATTGCGTACTCCGGCATCTTCCTTCGACGGCTTTTGGGTGGTAGAGCAGCACGGCGAAATAGTCGGTTGCATCGCCGCGGCTCATTACGGCGATCACATCGAAATGAAAAAGTATTACGTGCATCCCAAAATGCGCGGCACGGGGCAGGGAAGCAAGCTGCACCAAGTGTTTTTAGATTATGTGCGGTTGCAGGGCGTCCGCAAAATTGAACTATGGACGGACACCCGTTTTGAACTTGCGCATCTAGTTTATACGCACCTGGGATATCGTCAGACTGGTCTCACGCGGGAGTTACATGATATTAGTGAAACCACCGAGTTTCATTTTGACATGAGCTTTTAGGAGGGGTTACAATAGTAGTTCAAGATTGTACAATTCGTTACACACGTCACAGCAACCATGAACGACTCCCAATACACCCCATCCGCGAGAGAGCAGGCCTTTCTCGACACCGTAGAGAGCCCGCGCTACGACCGCGAAAGCATCAACGGCTTGCGTCCTTTTTTCGATGAAAAAATGCCTGAGAGCATGCGCGGTTTTTATACCGATGCCGAGCTCGAAGTGCTGAAATCTCTCAAAGGTACCGAGAAAGATGTCGAGGCACGCATGCCCGTCAAGATGACGCGCCATTATTTCGAAATGGGTAGAAAGAGTGCCGCCATTCGACGATTGGTCAAGGCCGACCCTTCCGAAACGAATAACATGGAGGGCTCTGAAGATCCGGGCAATCAAATGGACTACAGCCCAGTCGAGGGCTTGCTGCATAAATACGAAATGGGTCTGATGTATGTCGTTTCGACTTGCTCGGCGCATTGTCGTTTCTGTTACCGCGAAGAACTGATTGGCCGCAAAGAGATTGAGCGCCAAGATGGTTCGGTAGCGAAAAAAGGGATGGCACAAATCCCTGAAATCGTGGCTTATGTTCACCAGCACAATACAGTCGTTGCTGAGAACGGCGGGCGCCATCCTGAAACTGGGCGCGAGAAATTGCGCGAGATTTTACTTTCTGGTGGCGATCCGATGGTTTTGCCGAATGCCAAGATTGCCGGCTGGTTAAGCGCACTTGCAGAATCGGGTATTGAATCGATTCGTATCGGCACTAAAGAATTGGCGTTTTTCCCGAATCGTTTCGACGATACGTTCTTGGCGATGCTCGATAATTTCCATGCGACTTACCCCGATGTCGGTTTGCGTTTTATGGTGCATTTCAATCACCCCGACGAGTTTTTACTGAAAGACGACGACGGCAATTACGTCGAAGAACAATCGGGCGTGTTGGCATGGCATCCTGATACAAAGCGGGCGATGACTGGCTTGGTGTCGCGCGGATGGTTGTGTGTCGAAAATCAGTCACCGTTGATTAAAGGTATTAAC
>JAPYTC010000144.1 GCA_029941685.1 Planctomycetota bacterium
CAATTATACCTGCTCGACTAAGCGCGTCGAAATTGGGTCGCCTGGAATCAACTCTAGCTCTAGACACGGTGCTAAGCGCACCGCTTGACCATACTCTGGGATTGCCGGATCGCGCCATAGCGATTCGGGAATGCGTTCGATTTTTGCACCCAAAGCAGTGACTTGTGACATGGCAATAACCATGCCGCCAAGTCGCCTGACTTCAACAATCGCACCGAGAGCAATCGGCTTGGGGTCGTGCTGCGGTTGATAGAAAATTAAGGCATAAGGTGCATGGGGCGTGATCGAAAGCAACGGCTCACCGAGAACCACGCTGCGGCCTGGCGATGCCAATACCGCTCGCACCACCCCGCCTGCTGGAGCGCGCAACACTAAGTCTTCACTGCGCACCAACCATTCTTCAACCCGAGATGCTTGCACCGCGATCGACAAATCTAGAGCCAGCTGCTTACTGTCATAGTGCACTACACCCGGAGTACTTGCCAAAAATTGGTCTAGCCGTTGAGTGGCCTCTTCGCTAGACAACGACAATTGCATCAAGTGTGCTTGATATTGGCTAATCTGCGCCTGCAGTTCGCGCCACGCTAATTCTAAATCTTCGGTTTTCGCTAGTGGGGAAACTTGAGATTGCGACAGTGTGTGTGAGCGCTCGTAAGCAAGTTGCGCACGCTGGGCAGCGATTTGGGCAAGCGCCAATTTGGTATTGACCGACAGTGCATCAAGGCGGAGGCTAGTAAGGTCCATCTTGAAACGGCGCGCGTCTTTTTCAAAATCGCGCGCGGTGTTTGCCGCAAGAGTCGCCCAGGCATCGAGTACAGCTTGGCGATCGGCAGTCAGCCGTTCCACTTCGAGCTGCGCGGTTTGCAGCTGTGCTTGGAGCAAGCGGCTGTCGAGAGTCGCTACCACTTGTCCCTTAGTTACTTCTTGGAACGAAGCCACGACCAAGGTATCAATGATGGCGTCTTGCGGCGCGCTAATGACATAATCGTTTACCGTTGCCATGCCCACATATTCGAACGAAGATTGGCGCATATCGAACAAACGAGATGTCAACAGCACCGCGCCACTCCAAACGAGGATCGGCAACCAACGTCGCTGGAAATTTTCAAAGTGACGCGAGAACGGAGTTTTTATTTTTTGCGTCATGATTAAATCTCGGTAAACTCGTCGCGAATGACCAAGCCGACATGACTTGAAGCCGCAATACCTTCTATCTCGGTGACGAGCTCGGCGCTGCGTAAGGGATCACGTAGCCGCACTTGAAAAACGTATTGAGCGCCGTCACCACCTTCGCGCACGGATATTTTTTTGAACGAATTACAATGACGACGCAAGGTCTGAGTCACTTGTGTAAATGCAGATTGGCGCTGCTCGCCGCTTAAGCGGCAATCGAGATGGCCGTCGAACAACATCATTGACCCGAAGCGAGTGATGTGCAAGTAGTAGGCGACTGCTGACAAAGCAAGGGTTCCGGTAATCGCGGCCAAGTAACGCTGCGAGCCAACGGCCATTCCCAGCACGAGAGCAAAAAACACAAAGGTGGTGTCGCGAGTATCTTTGAGAACGTTGCGAAAACGAATAATGGCCAAGGCGCCGATTAAGCCAAAAGCCGTCACAATCGAATTGCCAATCACAAACATGACAAGTGCCACGACCATAGTCAGCAACACAATCGACTGGGTGAAAGTGCGCGAGTAAGACAAGCCACTATGGATTTTCATATACACCCAAGCAAGATATTGGCCGATCACAAACGCCAGCAACAACGACAAAGCCATCGACTCTAAAGAGTAAACAGGCATCACCCCCGCACTGTTGGCGAGTTGATTGAAAAAGTTAGGGTCGTCATTCATGATGAAGTTGGCGGCGTGAATAGTGGTTGGCAGCCTCGAGGCACATTACGTATTTGGCTACTGAACATTTGTCGAGCTGGAACTCACGCACTAATTGTTCAGCCCACGATGGGTAAGCGTCGGTGTATTTTATTTCAAGCACCACTTTTTCGCAAGGTGTCTCCTGCCAAGGCAAAGAGTCAAAATCGAAAGAAGCCAAGGTAGCGCACTCGGCATTACGCAACTGGCGATCGAAAGTAATCCGGACGGGCTCGGCGCCATCAACTTCATAAGCTTCACGGATGTAACCGACATAAACTACTGGACGCGCTGCAATACGCAAAACCAGACTTTGAAATTCTTTAAACTCGGGGTTATCGAGCAAAACGTCAGGACTCAAAGGTGCACCACGCAAGAACTCATCCATCGCCTGCCGCGATACCAAAGCGCGACTTTTTAGAATCACCGAATTGGCGCGGCGCTTGACCTCAACAAATAACGGTGCGTCTGGGTCGCTCGAGTAACCACGAATACGCAATTTAAAACGATTCTCGTTGCCATGTATCGTCGAGTGATACAACTCGTGATTCAAGCTATCGAGATAAAGGCTATTTACAGCGTAGCTATTATTTTGACCACGCAATGCAAAAAAATCAGGCTGTACAAAGGGGCTAACAAAACTGTTGATCTCCTGCGCTAAACCCTCATCAATCAAATACTTGCATTCGTAACGCGAACGCAAGGTGTTATCTGACTGCCAAGGACCTACCATGCCCTAATATTACCATGTAAATAACCGTTTTAGGGCATTTTTTTGCTACAGCAACATCAAACTCGGCTCTTCAAGCAACTCACGCACCCGCACCATGAAGCGTGCGCCATCTGCGCCATCGACGATGCGATGGTCAATGCTTATGGATAGATTCATAATCATGCGTGCCACGATATCGTCGCCTACACAACGCGGCATTTTGCGCATGCTATGCACGCCCATGATTGCAGCTTCTGGGAAGTTGATGATTGGCGTAGCAAGTGTGCCGCCGATGTTTCCAGCATTCGAAATGCTGAAAGTTGAATCGGCGAAATCGTCGGGCTTCAATTTACTTTCACGCGCGCGTGCAGCGATGTCCACGAGGTCGGCGCTGAGTTGCATGATTGACTTGAGATTAGCGTCTTTAATGACTGGCACCACTAAACCATTTGGCGTGTCAACTGCGATACCCAAATTAACGTAGTGCTTTTGCTTAATGACGCCGGCTTCTTCATCGAGCTCAGCGTTGAGCATCGGGAATTCAGTGAGCGCCAGGGCGGTGGCCTTCATGATGTAACCCATGAAAGTAATCTTCACGCCATAACGTTCGCCGACTGGCTTGGCGATGGTACGCGCGGCAACCATCTCGGTGCAATCGACTTCTTCGATAAGTGAGAAGTGAGGAGCGGTATATTTCGAACGCACCATCGCTTCGGAAATCTTGCGGCGGATGCCACGGAATGGGATTTCTTCGATTTCGCGCGCACCTAATACTTGAGGGAAGTTAGGCAACTGCGCAGTAGGCGCGGACGCCGCCGGTGATGGCGCGGCAACGCTCGGTGCTGCAACTGGTGCGGCGGCCGGTGCTGGTGCTGCTGTTGCAGCGCGCACATCTTCTGGCTTAACACGACCGTTTGGTCCTGTGCCGATGATGGTAGAAAGGTCGGTACCCAACTCACGTGCAAGACGACGTGTTGCTGGTGCGGCTAAAACTTTCTTACTTGGGTCGGCTGGTACAACCGCAACTGGAGTTGCCGGTGCCGCCACAGCAGGTGCCGCAGCTGGAGCTGATGGTGCAGGTGCAGGTGCAACCGCCGGAGCTGCTACCCCACCACCGGATGTCGCCAACACGAAAATCACATCGCCAACATTCGCCACTTCACCTTCGGCAACCAAAGTAGATTGCACAACGCCCGCAGCAGGTGCCGGAATTTCAACAGTCGCCTTATCGGTCATTACCTCAACAATAGGATCATCTTCAGCGACTTCGCCGCCTTCGGCCACAATCCAACGTACGATTTCGCCTTCGTGAACACCTTCGCCGATATCCGGCAGCTTAAATTCAAGAGTCGCACCGCCAGCTACGGGAGCTGCAGCAGGTGCAGGTGCTTCTACCGCAGGTGCTTCTACCGCAGGTGCTTCTACCGCAGGTGCCTCTACCGCAGGTGCCTCTACCGCAGGTGCCTCTACCGCAGGTGCCTCTACTGGAGCAGCGGCAGCAGCGCCGCCATCGATAGTGAAAATCACATCGCCGACATTAGCGACATCCCCTTCGGCGAATAGGTGTTTAGAAATAACACCACTAGCAGGCGCCGGTATTTCTACGGTCGCCTTATCAGTCATCACTTCGACAACCGGGTCGTCTTCGTTTACTGCAGCGCCTTCGGCCACAATCCAGCGCACGATTTCTCCTTCGTGCACACCTTCGCCGATATCCGGCAATTTAAATTCGAGTGAGCTCATGATTTTATGTTTTTAATTAAAAGTCGAGGACTTCTTCGATGGCATCTAATACGCGGCGCGTATCAGGCATGTAGTAATTTTCTAAAGTATTAGGGAAAGGTGTATCGAAACCCGTCACGCGCTTTACCGGCGCTTCGACGTATTCGATAACATTCTCGGCAATCATCGCCGAAATTTCTGCGCCGTAACCACAGAAGCGTGGCGCCTCGTGGACAACCACTGCGCGTCCACAATCTTTGAC
>JAPYTC010000145.1 GCA_029941685.1 Planctomycetota bacterium
TCTTGTCATCATTACTGTCTTGCTTCCAAGAGACGATGGGGCAGCATTACACCGCGCTGATCAGTCAGCAAGACACCATTACCGCAATGTGTGATGGCGAAGAATCACGCTTCCGTGATGTTTTCAGTACCGGCATTGAGCGCTTAAACATCGAGATCGAATCACTCAAAGCGCAGAGCGAAAGCATATTCCCAGGCGAGATTGCGTTCGAGTTGCATGATACTTTTGGGTTTCCTTTAGATACTACATTAGTCATTGTTCGTGATGCTGGTTTGTCGGTAGATGAAGATGCGTTCGATACTGCAATGCAAGCGCAAAAACAGCGTGCTCGCGAAGGCAGTGATATCTCGGGTGACGTCTTTAGCCAATCATTAGGTAGTCAACTTGCTGAGGTCGGCATCAGTCCAACTGAATTCGTCGGATACGATTGTTTCAGCTGCTCAAGCTCCGTTGTCGCTTTCAGTAACGAAAGCGGTTTGTTAAACGAGATTAATGCAGGCGACAAGTGTGCTGTGTTGCTCGAAGTCTCTCCTTTCTACGCCGAAGGTGGTGGACAGGTTGGCGACAATGGCACACTCGCTATTGACGGCAAAGAAGTATTTCGTGTCGAGCACACGGTTGAAAACGATGGTTTTTACCTGCACATGGGGGTTGCGCTTCAGTCCTTTAGTGTCGGCGCTACTGTCGAGGCAGCCATCGACTTGGCAAATCGCCAGCTCACTCAAGCCCATCACAGTGCGACACACTTACTGCATGCAGCAATGAAAGAAGTCGTCGGACCTCATGTCAATCAAGCTGGTTCAAAGGTTAGCCCGACTGGGCTTCGTTTCGACTATACCCATCCTCAATCATTGGGTAGCGAGACTGTTGCACAAATTGAAGCTCGGGTCACCGAAGAAATTTTCAACGCCACCGACTTAGACGTTCAGCTTTCTTCACTAGATGAAGCCAAGGCGGCTGGTGTCACGGCTTTATTCGGCGAGAAATACGGCGATGAAGTGCGTGTCGTTTCGGTACCGGGTTTCTCGAGCGAGTTATGTGGCGGTTGCCATGTGCCTAACACCGGCGCAATCGGAATGTTCCGCATCATCTCTGATCGAGCATTATCCTCCGGAGTGCGCCGCATCGAAGCCGTAGCTTCTTATCTTGCTCTCGATACCATCAACAGCGAAAGGCAAATCCTTTCGGCGCTCGAAGCAGAGTTAAGAACACCCTCATCGCAATTGGTCGAAAAGGTAAGTTCACTTAAAGAAGAACTCAAAAAGGCCAAGTTAACTACGGCCATTGCTGTCCCTGACGCAGAAGAAGTATTGAATAATCTCGATACCCAGTCTGCAGAATTTGCATCAAAGCATTTTGCCGATCTTCAAGCCGAAGACTTACGCAAGATTGCCGACTCACTCAAGGGTAAGTTCGACCACGATGTGATGTTGCTTACTGGTGGCGACACCAACACCGTACCATTCTGCTTTATCGTCAAGAGGGGCAGTTCCCACAAAGCGGGTGATTTGGCCAAGCAGTTTGGTAAGTTCATTGGTGGCGGTGGCGGCGGACGCCCTGATTTCGCCCAGGGAAAGGGTTCAGATGGCTCTAATTTGCCTCAGGCGGTAGAAAAGCTATTCACAGCAATCACATCTTGACCAATCGGTCCGAATCTGCGAAAATGCGCAGCTCAATACCCAATGGGTACCTAGAAAAATGGCAGTTCCAAAGAGAAGACACTCCAAATCACGCGCTCGCAAGGGCCGTGCAGCAGTTCAAGCACCAAACATCCCGTTGCGTGCATGTTCACGATGCGATGCCGTAGGGCGTCCGCATACTGTATGTGACAACTGTGGCCACTATGCTGGTCGCGAAGTTGTCGCTAAAGACGAGTTTTAAACTGCATGCGAATTGCAGTTGATATGCTCGGTGGCGATTATGCGCCAGACGAGCTTGTTCGAGGTGTAGCGCAAGCTTTAATCGGTGGTGATTTCACAGCCGAAGAGTTGCTGCTCGTTGGGCCGCAAGATATTATTTCTGCGCAACTCTCTGAACTTGGCGTTACCGAGTCGCCAGAAATCATTCACACCACGGATGTTATTGAAGGGCACGAAAAGCCCATCGAAGGCATGCGTAGCAAGCCCGAGGCGTCAATCCTAAAAGCTGTTGCTGCCTGTAGCGAAGGTCTCGCGGGCGGTATCGTTGCTTTCGGCAATACCGGAGCTGCTGTAGCCGCGTCAACAATCGGTCTCGGTTTGTTACCTGGCGTGCGTCGTCCTGGTATAGCCGTTACCTTAGTCGGTGCCAATGGCAAGTTCGTCCTGCTTGATGCTGGTGCAAATCCAATTGCTAAATCAGAACACCTATTCCATTATGCGTTGATGGGTGCAGCTTTTTCACGAGATATGCACCAGCATGTCAATCCCAATATTGGTCTTCTCAACATCGGAGGCGAATCCTCTAAGGGCTCACCTTTATTGCAAGATGTCTATAAGCTGCTTGCAGACTCCGATCTGAATTTTATCGGCAATGTCGAGGGTAACCAATTGTTTAGCGGCACCGCAGACGTGCTCGTTACAGATGGCTTTGTCGGTAATATGGTATTGAAAGTCGTCGAGGGCTTTGGTGAGCGCGTTATTCAAGTAGGGCACGAGCAAGGTTACGACCATCAAATGAGAGATGTTGTGCGCCAATTACTGGGCGTATCTGACTTCTCCGAAGCCGGAGGAGCTAATTTATTAGGTGTTAACGGCGTCGTCCTGATTGGGCACGGTCGCTCGAAGGCATCCTCGGTCTTGCCGGCACTAGAAGCAGTTCGCGCCGACATCAAAGCAGGAGTTAATCAACATATTGTTGATTCTCTGCAGGCGCACGCGCAAAATAGTTAGGCCCCATGACTCACTCCAACACCGATGTAGGAATCGCTGGCTTAGGCTATGCCATCCCTCAACGCCGAGTAGACAACAACTACTTCACTCGGTTCGTCGAAACGTCCGACGAGTGGGTTGTGCAACGTACCGGCATCAAAGAGCGTCGCTGGCTCGAAGA
The DNA here is from genome assembly GCA_029941685.1 of Planctomycetota bacterium. Taxonomy (GTDB): domain Bacteria; phylum Planctomycetota; class UBA1135; order UBA1135; family UBA1135; genus JAPKEZ01. The sequence continues at coordinate 3,031 of JAPYTC010000145.1, forward strand.
TCATCGCAAGCCTTCAGATTTGTTTACCGAAGCTGCGCAAAAAGCATTAGATGATTCTGGTGTAGCCGCCGTTGATATCGACTTGATTATCCTGTGCACTGTTTCAGGCGACCAGCAGGGTATTCCCGCAACTGCTTGTATTATTCACGAAAATCTCGGTTGTAAGAACGCAGGTGCTTTTGATGTTCAAGCCGCTTGCTCTGGGTTTATTTACGGATTGTCGATTGGTAGCCAGTTTATTAAGTCCGGAACCTACAAGAATATTCTCGTGATTGGTGGCGAAGCTCTTTCGCGTATCGCCGATATCTACGACCGTAATTCGGTGATCATTTTCTCTGATGGCGCGGGTGCTGCTGTTTTGCAGCCACACTCTGTTTGTCAGCAAGGTTTAATCGAAGATTTGACTCTAGGCGCAGATGGATCAGGCGCACAATTTATCAATCGACCACGTGGTGGTGGTGCCGAACCGATCACGCCTGAAATTTTGGCAGAAGGCACCCACCTAATCCGCCTCGAAGGACGGCAGGTCTATCGTTTCGCTGTTTCCAAAATGGTCAGCTTAATGAAATGGGGTATGGAGGGGCAAGACCCTGACGACCTCTGCTTGATGGTGCCGCACCAGGTTAATCGTCGTATTCTCGAGAAGGCGATGGAGATGCTCGACCTCACCGAAGAAAAGATGTTTATTAACATCGATCACTACGGTAATACTTCGGCCGGATCCGTCCCCATTGCATTAACCGAAGCTCGCGACCAAGGACGCCTTGAGAAGGGTAAGTTGGTGGTGCTCGCAGCTTTCGGTTCAGGTCTAACTTGGGCTGGCGCACGTATTCGCTGGTAATCAAAATGAACTACTCATTAATCTTCCCGGGACAAGGTGCGCAATTCGTTGGTATGGCCCGCGATTTCGTCGACCATTCGTCTGCGGCCAAAGATGTTTTCGCCGAGGCTGACGAGGTTCTGGGTTATCAACTTTCAAACATTTGCTTTGATGGTCCAGAAGACAAGCTTACGGCTACCAACATTGCTCAGCCCGCAATTTACACATGTTCATTAGCCGCGCTTGCTGCATTCGAAGAACATGCCCAATCTGCGATTGTCCCGGTGCAAACAGCGGGTCTTTCTTTGGGAGAATACACCGCGATGTGTGCGGCGAAGGTCTTCGGTTTTGCCGATGGCTTGCGGTTGGTCAAATTGCGTGGCGAAGCTATGCAGAGTGCTTCTCAGTCCAAGCCATCTTCAATGACATCAGTTATGGGACTCGATCGTCAACAACTTGATGATTTATGTAAGCAGGCAAGTTCAAGCACCGACATGATTTGCCAAGTGGCTAACCTTAACTCGCCTGGACAGATTGTGGTCAGTGGCGAAATCGGTGCCCTAGAAAATCTAGAGCAGATTGCAATTGAAGCGGGTGCCCGTCGTGCAATTCGCTTAACCGTCGCTGGCGCTTTTCACTCTGAAGTCATGCGTCCTGCTGCCGACCAACTTGCGCAGGCATTAGC
>JAPYTC010000146.1 GCA_029941685.1 Planctomycetota bacterium
CTTCAACGGTTTCTAAAGTTGGGCGAACATCGTTATCGTCGCAATTACGTTCGAGCAACCAGACTGCAAGCGCTAATGCGGCTTGAGGCTCGATTACACTGGGCATTAAATCGGCGCCCTCTTCTGGAGTTCCAAGCTTTAGTGTGGCAGCTAAAAATATTTCTGGTTTATCACCGACCAAAGCATCTGAAGTAGATAGCGGCTCGACACACGCTTGATGCATTTCTTCGAGGCGCAGCAACAACACCTGCTCTTGAGCAAGGTTAGCTAATATCCTCGTTTTTTGCGCTTCGGGGATGCCGATTTCAATCCATCCTGCAACGACACCACGCACCCCTCGTAGGCGGTGATAAGTCGTGCTAAAACCTAGCTCCGCTAGGGATTGCAAATTATCAGGATGTACGGAAAAAGTCATGATTTGAGATGGTGCCGAAAGAGGGACTTGAACCCTCACTCCCTTGCGAGAAATGGATTTTGAATCCATCGCGTCTGCCAATTCCGCCACTTCGGCATCTCAACGGCGCATATTATGCCAAAGTCACTAACTTATTGCCACAGGAACAAATTAATTGTTGATGGCCCTGCTGAATTTGTTGCTTTCGGTAACTTAAGTCTTGAGGACCACTGACAATTTTGGAACTGAACTCGATTTGGTGGTCACCACAATCGATGCTTGCATCAATGAGTGGCAGCCAGGCTTTGGCACGCTCACTAAGTGCAGTACGCGAAGTCGAAGCCGAGTCCGAACCCTCACGGTTTTTTACTGGCGCAAACTCAAACATACGGTCAGCTAATTGCACCACCACACGATCGGCAAGCGGCAACGCATCGAAAACGAATGTTTCGAACTTGATGGCGTCGACATCAGAAGGAATAGCATCACCAGGCGCTAAGGCCTTGATTTTTTTAGACGCCAAGTGCAATGGAAGATGAGCCTCTGCCATTTCTTCGAAGAAATTGATGTCGTAAACATGAACAGCTATATTGCCTGCGCGGTACAGCAAACCACCATCGTCTGCGGTTTGCGCTTGAAGCTCATCGCTGATGTCGGAATACTCGAGACACTGTACCTTGCCATCATTTTCAACTACCAAGCCAACTTTTTCGGAGGCCTCGGTCTTTTCAACCACCTTAACGGACATCTGCGCATCCGCCAATAAGTGATGACCGATAAAGGTTGGGTCTGACATAAACACCAATGGGTTGTCGACCTGACAGTAGTAAAGAACATCAATGCCCTTGGCGCGCAACACTTCAATCATGCCACTGCGTTTGATTGCGCGGTACACGCCGCCGTGACCATCTGGGTTACTGAACAGTTTGTCCGGCGCAGTGAGCATGAAGTCGCCATTGGCGTTAAGCGCCGGCAATGTACCCTGGCAAACGAAGTGCACACTTGATGACGACATCCCAAACCAATTTCGTGCGGCGAAATACGCTACCGTGTCGTGGTGATTACCTGGACCGGTTTGGATAATCCATGGTAATTCACATCGGTATCTTTCGCGCAGCAGAATAACTTGCTCGGCAAGCATCTGGAACAGCGATGTGCCCGTGACCTGGCCTAAGGGATAGGCACCTTTCGGGCCGTTAAACCCCAGGCGCGACGCCTGTCCACCTGCAACCGTAATAATGGCCACGCGATTGTCAGTTAGAGCTTGTTCGCCACACGCAACAGCAGCAGAGTTCGATGCTGATTCTACCGCAGACGAGTTGATCAACTGCGGAGGCGAAACGGTCGAAGTATCAAGAACAACTTCTTGATTTAAAGCAGCGCGTTGTCGATCAAGAACCTCAAAGTCAACTTCCGTCAATGCATCGTTAAGGCGTTGAGTCGCTTTATCGCCTAAGGTATTAGCCCGAGTAAAAACACCTTCTAGACCACGACTGGCCAACTCTGATCGTACATTAACCACACTTAGCCCTCGTATTTACGGAAGGCTATACACACATTGTGCCCACCAAAACCGAGAGATGTCGAAAGTGCCGTCTTGAAATCTGCTTCACGCGGTTCATTCGGAATATAGTCTAGGTCGCAACCATTTTCGAGATCTGGATTTTCGAGGTTGTTGGTATGGTGCGCAACTCCGTTCTTGAGTGTGTATGCGCAAGCAATTGCCTCAACGGCAGCTGCGGCTCCAACAAGGTGACCCAACATTGACTTCGACGACGAAATAGGAATGTTCTTTGCATTCTCTTCGCCAAAGGCTATTTTGATCGCTCGCGTTTCAATCATGTCGTTCATCATGGTTGATGTTCCGTGAGCATTGATGTATCCCACTTCATCGGTATTGATGCCGGCATCGTCGATAGCAGCCTTTAAAGCCGCGGCGGGACGTTGAGCTGTTGCATCTGGAGCAGTGATGTGCCCTGCATCATCGGTTGGGCCGAAGCCAGCAATCTCGGCATAAATGTTTGCACCGCGCGCTTGGGCATGCTCGAGTGATTCGATAACCAAAGCACCTGCACCTTCCCCCATAACAAAACCATCGCGATCGCGATCGAAAGGCCGAGATGAACGTTGAATATCGTCGTTGCGGGTGGACAACGCTTTCAACGAGTTGAAGCCTGCCAAACACAAAGCGTTGGTCGTGGTTTCGGAACCACCCGTTACCATCACATCAGCGCGACCCGCGCGAATTTCACGGAAGGCCATGCCGATTGCGTGACCACTTGAAGCACATGCACTCGCGGTGAGGAAACATGCGCCTTGTAAACCAAACTCGATGGCCACGTTAGCAGAAAGAGAGTTGGCCATGGTGTTGGAGATAAAGAATGGGGTGACGCGACGCGGTCCGCCTTTATCCAGAACATCTTTTTGGTCGAGTACGCTTTGAATACCACCAATACCTGTGCCAAGAATAGCACCACTACGAGTCGAGTCGATGGCGTCTTTATCGAGGCCTGAATCGGACCATGCCTCGCGAGCTGCAATTAAACCAACCTGAGCAAAGGGATCCATCCGCTTTTGTTCGCGCGTTGAGTAATGCTCGTCGGGATGGTAAACACACCCACGAATCTCAGAGGCAAATTTGGTAGTAAATTCGGTAGTATCCCAGCGTTCGATCATGCGGAAGCCGGTCTTCCCCTTTAACAATGACTCAAAAAGCAAAGGTGCGCCAATACCCAATGGGGTTAGCGCACCGATACCTGTGATGACTACTCTTCGCGGAGAACCAGTCATTTGGAGTTAACTACTTAGTTAGCTTTCGATGTAATGTACTGAATGGCATTACCAACAGTTTGGATCTTCTCTGCATCCTCATCTGGGATCTGAATGTCAAAAGCATTTTCGAACTGCATAACAATCTCGACGGTGTCTAGGCTGTCAGCGCCTAGGTCGTTAGTGAAACTGGTTTCTGGAGCTAGCTTGTCACGTGAAGCGCCCATGTGCTCACAGACGATTTCGTAAACTTTTTCTTCGATGTTAGTCACGGTATTTATTTTTTCTAAAGGTTTGTTGCTTAAAGCAAGAGTCGGGTCAGTCCCCGATGGTGGCAAAGTATAGTAGAGCGGTTAAGCTAATGAAAGCCCACCATCGACCAACATTACTTGCCCCGTAATGTACGAGCCAGAGGGGCCAAGTAGGAACGCGCTTAACCCTGCAATGTCTTCAGGAGTGCCAGGGCGTTTAAGCGCTATATGGCTAGTCATAGCCTCTTTGGCGGCTTCTGGGAGCTTGTCAGTCATGTCGGTGGCGATGAAACCAGGGGCGATAACATTGACTGTGATGTTACGTGAGCCCAATTCAATGGCCGCGGAACGCGCCAAACCATGCAATCCTGCTTTTGCTGCGCAATAGTTTGCTTGACCAGGATTACCGGTCGTAGCGACCACACTACCGATGAAAATAATGCTTCCGCCTTTATTGCGTAGCATCGGCTTAGTTGCTGCTTTGAGCAAGTGAAAACTACCACCGAGATTAGTGTTGATTACTGCATCGAAATCTTCTTGGGTCATGCGCAACAACAAATTATCACGAGTGATGCCAGCGTTGGCGACAAGACCATCGAGGGTGCCCCACTTTTCGATGACCGCTGCAATCGCGTCAGTTGCGGTAGCTGCTAGAGAGATATCTCCCTCTAGGCCTAAAAATTCGCCTCCGAGTTCTTGGATAGCTGCTGCTGTAGCATCAAGGTTCGAAGTGCGTGTTGCAAGCCCAGCGACGTTGGCACCTAAGGAGGCACAATGTACAGCGATTGCCTGACCAATGCCACGAGAGGCGCCGGTCACTAAAATATTCTTACCTTGTAGAGAATTGTCCATTATGAAAGGATGTCCGTTATTGATTCGAAGTTGTGCAATGCAGACACTTTTGCATCGCGATTGATTTTGCGTGCCATCGCAGTGAGCACCTTGCCAGGCGCCGGCTCTAGAAAATGACTGTTTGGATCGACTGACATTGCAGCGAATGAATCTTGCCATAAGACTGGCGCACATAATTGCTGCTTTAAATTGTCGCGAAGTACATCGACGTCTGTTGATGATTGAGCTGTAGCATTTTGCCAAACAGGACACTGCGGTGT
>JAPYTC010000147.1 GCA_029941685.1 Planctomycetota bacterium
CGATGCTGCTTCGCGATTTTGACGGTGATGGGGCCGATGAAGCCCTTGTCTTGCGCCAATATACAAATGAAGATGGCGACAAAATGTTAAGTGGATTTACTGTCGACTTTAATTAGTCGTCAAGCTTCATCCACACGGTCTTCAGGTAACGCCCCTCAGGGAAGTCGAGGCGAATAGGATGGTCGCTGCCAGCACCACTTTCGCGAATGATTCGCACTTTGCGTGCGCGTGCTGCTTTGCGTAAAGTTTCGGTGAGTTCGGTCATGCTAAACAAACCACTGCACGAGCAACTAATAAAGAATCCGCCTGGCTTGACTAATGGGAACGCCAATTTGTTGATGTCGTGATATTTGCCCTGACCTTCGTCGTATTCACGGCGAGAGGGTACAAACTTTGGTGGGTCGACAATAACCACGTCATACTGCATGTCATTCTGCCCTAAAGTGCGCAGGTAGCTAAAGGCATCGGCGTGGGTAAATTTAACCTTTGGCAACTGATTGATGTTGGCATTCCGTTTGCCCATTGCAATCGCTTTTTCGTCGAGATCGATGCAGTGCACGGCAGCGGCGCCGGCCTTTGCGGCCTGCATGCCGAAGCCACCGGTGTAACTACAAACATCAAGAACTTCAACTTTCTTGCCTTGCTTTGTCATGTTGGCGACCAATTCGCCAAGGAGGCGCCGGTTGTCGCGTTGGTCGCAGAAGAAACCCGTTTTGTGGCCATCGGCGAGGCTCGCTTCGTATTTAATGCCACCTTCTTCGAAACGCAGAGTAGTCGGACAGTCTTCGGAGGTAAGCACAATAGGGCGATCGCCTTCGGCCTTGGCAGTTTTATGATCGCTGCTCAAATGGTAATGCTTTGTGCCCAAAACTTTGTGCAACGTCGGCACAATCATTTCGAAAATACCGATCATGGTAGATGTGTATGCGACAGCAACCAAGGTGTCGCCATAGCGGTCTACCATCAGGGCAGGGAAGTCATCACCCTCGGCGTTAATGATGCGACAAACATCTTCGGGTATGCATGGATCGTCGAGGCGACGCATAGCGCTGGCTTCTGCTTTTGCGTGCCACCAAGCATCTGTCGGGCGTTCGGTGCTGCGTGTAACGACCCGCAGGCGGATGCGCGAGCGGTGGTGATACATCGCCCAGCCACGATAGGAGCCATATGAGTCGTACACAGCGATTAGGTCGCCAGTTTCTGGGCGTTCGGACCATTTACCACAGTCGTCATTCCAAACGCGTGGGCCACGCATGGGGCCGATTAATTCAATCCATGGTTCGATGCGATCGGAAGCGTCGACACTCTCACGGTTAAAGCGGCGAGCTGATTCGTCAGGCGCTGAGTTGCGGCGGTAGAGATTCATGCCGAGATTTTAACATCGCGCTGTTATCCTTTGGTCCATGAGCGACCGACACCAAGATTACGAAAACTTGCAAATCGACGAGCTGAATTACAACTCTTACTTGAAGGTTCCTGAGTTGACATCTCTACAGCAATTACGCAGTGAACCCCGTCACCACGACGAGATGTTTTTTATAGTCATTCATCAAAGTTTCGAGCTTTGGTTTAAAGAAATTTTGCACGAAATTGACTTGTTGGCGGCATTTATTGATGAAGGCAACGTTTCCCGGGTGCTTAAGGTAATTAAACGAATTATTGCGATTATGACTTGTCTTACTCAGCAAATTCAGCTGCTCGGCACTTTGACACCCAAAGAATTTTCCGGATTCCGTGAGGCGCTGGGCACCGGCAGTGGTTTTCAGTCGATGCAGTTTCGCGAGATAGAATTCGCCCTCGGTTTGCGCGACCCATGGTTCTTCCAATTCTTCGAACAACACCCTCACGAACTCGATCACCTTAAGGCGCGTGCTGAGCAGCCGAGTATTTATGATAAGTTGCTCAATACCTTGAAAAACATTGGCCATGACATCCCCGATAGTGTGACGAATCGCGATTTCTCAGTGCCGTACGAGATGAATGAGCGAGTGGTAGAAGTGATTCGTCATATCTACGACGAGCCTCAAGAAAATTATCACATGGTGTTACTCTTTGAAGCGCTGATTGACCTTGATACTATGTGGTCTACTTGGCGTTCGGTGCACATCCTTATGGTGTCGCGAACGATTGGCGCCAGGAAAGGTACTGGGGGTTCAGCCGGAGCCGCCTTTCTTGAATCGCGACTGCCGTTACGTTTCTTTCCAGAAATCTGGGAAGTACGCAACGCCGAATGGAACAAATAATGACTCTCTCCACGTCACTTTTAAATCGTAACGCAGTAATTTGCGGAGCATCTACTGGCATCGGTCGTGAAATTGCACTAGCCATGTCGACTCAAAACGCAACAGTGTTTTTGATTGCCCGCTCGCAAGATAAATTGCAGCAACTTGCTGATGAATGTAAAGCCTTGGGCAATGGCACAGCTTACTTTGCAACTTGCGATCTCGAAGATGCCGATGCTGTCCGCGCGGTGGCTCACGAAGCATTGACTCAACTTGGTGAGGTACACATTTTGGTTAACAATTCAGGAGGCCCTCCCGGCGGACCGATTCTCGACGCTGATATAGAAGATTTCTTGAAGCCAATGCGCCGCCATCTATTTGCCGCGCACGAAATGGTTAAGGCATTATCGCCATCGATGGCCTCAGTAAAATACGGACGTATTCTAAATGTTATTTCGACATCTGTGAAAGAGCCAATTGCCGGACTAGGTGTGTCGAACACGGTTCGCGGTGCAGTGGCATCATGGGCTAAAACTTTGTCTAAAGAGTTGCCGCCTGAGATTACGATTAACAACTTGCTACCTGGCTTCACGGCTACCGATCGCCTCGACTCGCTCAAGGCTACAGTTGCCGAGCGCCAGGGTGTTGCTGCTGAAGATGTCGCCGCGCAATGGTTGGCAACCGTGCCTGCCCAACGCTTAGGTGACCCGCGCGAACTTGCCGCTTTAGCCACTTTCTTGGCCAGCCCTGCGGGTGCATACGTGCGTGGCCAATCAATCGCTGTTGATGGTGGACGCTTAAATTCTATCTAATGCAGTTCGACGTTTTCTTCTCGATTTGTCAGACACCGGTTGACGGCAATTGTCCTGACGAAGCGCAAATGTTTAGCAACTTTTTTGAGCAAGTCGAATTGGCTGATAGCATGAATTACCAATGCGCGTGGGTTGCTGAGTCTCATCTGTCCACCGAAGTGCAAAAGCTTAACCGCCGTCCAGTGGTGCCACACTTTAAAGGTGAAGTCGGTCTTAATGTCGATTTCTTACAATTAGCGCAAGCAGTATTTGCCCGCACCAAAAACATTGAGATGGGCTCAGCGATAATGAATATCATCTGTAATGGTGGTCCAATCGCAGCCGCCGAACGAATAGCCGCATTCTGCTCTTTTCACGGATTGAACCCCTCTGAGCAGCGCCAAATAAAAGTTGGTTTTGCAGCTGGGCGATTCGAATTCATGAATCGCGCTTACGGAGTCACTCCGCGCACCGCTGTTGAAGAAGCAGCTTGGCCGGCGCTGAAAGGGTTGATTTTTCGTGAAGCCGCCCATGTGTTTTTGCGCTTGCTGAAAGGCGAAACGATTTCATCGCAAGATATTCCACCCACCATTCTGCAGCGCGAAAATTTCCGCAGTGACGAAGATTGGCAGCAGGTGTTAGTGGCACATCAAAGCATGGGCGGCCGGGCAGATGACGTCCAGATTGGTGTTGATGGGCGGTTTGTGTTTGAACAGATCAAAATTATTCCGCAGCACTGGCGCCGTGAATTGCTCGACTTAACGGTTGGCTCCCACGATCCAAAGTTGCAAGCAGAACTTAATGAGCTTGCTCCGGTTAAAGTGGTGAATCTGTCGATTACTTCCAACGATTTGATCGATGCTACGCATCAGCGCATGGCCCAGTCTTTTCATGCCGATGGTGGTGATTGGCAGCGTAGCTATATGCCGCGTACTGTTATGGTGTTTTTGAACGCCGAAGACGGCTTGACTGAGCAGCAACAAAATGAAACCGCCGCCGTTGAAGCCGAAGCAGCCCTCAGTGAGTACTGGAATGCTCTTGAAGGCACTATCGATTCGAAAAAAGTAGAGGGCGCGACAGAAAATGCCTTAATTGGCTCGCCACAACAAATCGTGCAGCAAATTAAGCAGCGTTTCAATAGTGAAGATCGCCTGATGTTATGGTTTGATTTTTACAACCACGACAGTGCGCGTGTGATGCGCAACATGACGGCATTTGCTGAACAAATTATCCCGGCGGTTAACGATGGCAGATAGTCCACGCGGCAAGCTGTACCCGCAGTCGCCATTTGGTGCGAAGCATCAGGGGATACCGACGGGTCGTGATGTCGAATGGCAGCCACTTGTTGATTATCGACGCAACGGAGTTTCCGAAACTACGATTCATGGCGCGGTGGCATGGTCTCATGGTTCCGAAGTCATCCACTCTTTTGGTGGTAACGTGCTATGTTACGGC
>JAPYTC010000148.1 GCA_029941685.1 Planctomycetota bacterium
GTACTGCTCTTTGTTGAGCGGTATGTTTAAGTAATCAGCATCGCCATTGCCATAGCGTGCCGCCGCAAAAATAACGTCGGTGTTTAAACTGTCAGCAATGACCACCGGAGCGATTGCATCAAAGAAAGATAAGTTGTCAACACCGCTCAGTCTTTGGATGTCGGCGGCTAATGCATCTGAGGTGAGCGGGCCTGAAGCGACAATCGTCAGTCCTTCGTTGGGAATTGCAGTGATCTCTTGACGGCATAACTCAATTAATGGCTCGGCTTCGATTGCCTGAGTCACTACTTCAGCAAACTGCTGGCGGTCGACGGCTAGAGCGCCACCCGCTGGCACCGCACATTGTTCGGCATAGGGGAGTAGCTTGCATCCAAGGCTGCGAAGTTCGGCTTGCAAAACTCCGCCGGCACGATCAGGCAATTTCGAACCTAATGAATTAGAGCAAACCAATTCGGCGCAGTTACCGCTTTCGTGAGCGGCCGTAGCGCGTTGCGGACGCATTTCGTAAAGTCGCGTTGCAATGCCCGCTGCGGCGAGCTGTAAGGCGGCTTCTGAACCGGCTAATCCGGCACCAATGATGTTGACTTGGGTCATCTATTGCAATTTTAGGGACTACAAAGGGTAGTAGTTTTTATAGAATAACGATGCCATGAATTTACATAAGCTACTTTGTTTAAGTTCGTTGTTGTTGCTCAGTGTCAGTGCTGGTGCTCAACAAGATACCCTTTATCTCGATTCCAGAATTGATCGTGTTACCGTCTACCCAGGTTTCGCACTCATTGAGCGTATTGTGGTCGTCCCGTCGCAAGATGTTGGTTCTGACTTCACGGTCGCTCTTGGTCCATTACCGCGTTCTGCACAGCCCAATTCTTTTCAAACTCAATTAAGCAGCGATGCTTTGGTGGTGCAAGGCCTCGAGTTACGGTCGCGGGTGGCGTCTGTCGCAACTTCATCTAACTCCGATGCGATGAGTTTGCAACTCGATGATTTGCAGAAGCAGCTGATTGTGCTTAATGCAAAGAAGACGGGTATCAAACTTCAGGTGCAAGCGCTGCACAACATGGCGGATTACGAAAATCAATCTACTGCTGCAACCTGGGGATTGCCCGATGGTGTTGCAGAGCGCCTAGACTTTTTGCGTGCTCAGATGACTAAGTTTGATGCTGAGTTGCAGCGCAATGATGTGGCTATTGCCATTCTCGAACAAAAAACAAAAGATATTCAAGTCCAAATTAATGGCGTCAAGAGCGACGCAAATAAAAAAATTCGCGAGCTGCGCATTAGTTGTTTCGCCCAATCATCTGCTGAAGCTGAAATCCGTCTCACCTACTTGGTGTCGGGTGCAAGTTGGCAGCCATCTTATGACGTGCGGATTTCAACCGACCTCACCGGAGTAAGCGTTAATTCGATGGGGCAAGTGAATCAGCGTACTGGCGAAAATTGGCAAGGGGTTCGCTTGGTGCTCAGCACTTCAATGCCGCAGATTGGTCTTGACCCGCCAGCGGTACCCTCTTTGTTGGTCTCAGCTCGCGACCAAAATATGCCGCTTATCGAAATGAGTCTTGGAATCGGTGGTGGAGCCGGTGGTGAGTTCAAAAAATCCGGTGGTGCTCGTGGTCGTTCTCTTGACAAGTCAGCTCCCGCGTCACCGGTGTGGGCGCCGCGTGCCGAAGCTGTCGACTATGGCATCACTACGCAATTCATCATGCCTGGTAAAGTTGATGTTGCAAAGAATGGCGAAGCACATCGTTTCGCCATTCGTACTGTCCCTCTCGAAGTCTCTCCTGAGCGTTATATCGTACCGTCACAATCAGACAACGCTTATCTGCGTGCCGAAGTTAAGCACACTGGCGATAGTGTGTTGCTCGCTGGAACAGCCAAAATATTTTTAGGCCCCGACTACCTCGGAGAATCTAGTTTCCCATTAATGCGTCAGAGTGATAGCACCATACTCAATCTCGGCATCGACCCTAATCTTGAAGTGGTATACGAAACCCTCGAAGATTATCGAGACGACCCAGGTTCGTTTTCTTTGTCATCCACATCAACAATCACTCGTCGCTATCGTGCTTCACTACGACTTGCACCAGGCGCCAACGGAATGGTGTCGGTTGTTGTGGAAGAGTCGATACCCATGAGTAGCAGCGACAGTGTCGATGTTGAATTAGGCGAGATTTCTCCTAATGCTGTTGCCAATGAAGACGCAATGGCTGAACGTAAAGAGAAGGGCGTGTATCAATGGCGCTTCAACATGCATCCGGGTGAAAGCAAAGCTGTACTCTGGGGATACGAGCTCTCCTTTGACGAAGATCTCTACCCGACTGTGGAGATGCTATAAATGTTGTTGAAGTCATTAGCAATAGTTTTAACAGCGACGACCATGCTTGCTCAGCAGCAAGTCGTGCATGCAGATTCGTCAATTGACCGTGTTACGGTTTATCCAGGCTTTGCGTTGGTCGAAAGAATCGTTGATATTCCAGCGCAAGAAAGTTACAGCGACTTCACAGTTGTGGTTAGTCCTTTACCAATGTCTGCGCAACCATCTTCATTCCAAACCCAAGTAGTTGGCGAGGCGTTGGCGGTGCAAGGCCTCGAGTTGCGTTCACGCATGAGCTCAGTGGCAAACCTCGCCCAGGCAGGGAAACTCGAGCAGCAATTATTTGCTTTGAAAGAGCAGATGATTGATGCCGATGCTGACAAAGCAGGTGTCATGTTGCAAATGAAGGCATTGCAAAATATGGCCGACTACGAAAACCAAGCGTCCGCAGCAACATGGGGGTTGCCAGATAGTGTTGCAGAGCGGTTAGAATTTTTTGGCCAGCAAATGGCAAAGTATGATGTCGCCTTGCGAACGAAGCAGTTGGTAATCGACGAGATCAAGCACCAAATTAGCGACATCGATTTGCAAATTAATGGTGCACGCAAAGATAGTGGCGAACGTATCCGCGAGGCGCGCATTCATTGTTTCGCGCAGTTGCTCGAGCCTTCGCAAATTCGCTTAACCTATTTGGTATCAGGAGCTCAGTGGCTACCCGCTTACGATGTGCGAATTTCACCAGACCTTAGTGGGGTTAATGTGAGTTCAATGGGGCAGGTTAACCAATATACCGGCGAAGACTGGAGGCAAGTGAGTTTGATACTTAGCACCTCAATGCCGCAAATCGGGCTCGATCCACCTGCTGTGCCGAGGCGCATTGTGAATAGCAATGAAAGGCTACAAGATAGAGCTGGGTTGTCATCGCTTGGCTACGCCGACTTCGCTAATGACAGTATGGCGCCAAGCACTCTAGAGTCTCGTCGCTCCGAAGTAGTCGAAGAAGAACTCGCAGAATACGAAGCTGCGCCAATAGCGATTGCGACGGACTATGGCATTACTACGCAGTTTCTAATGCCGGGCAAGGTTGATGTGGCAATGAACGGCGAAGCGCATCGTTTTTCTATTCGTACTATTCCGCTCGAGGTTTCTCCCGAACGTTACATTGTGCCTTCAAAGTCGGAACATGCTTATTTGCGTGCTGAAGTAAAGCATACTGGCGATAGCGTTTTGTTGGCCGGCAAGGCAAAGATTTTCTTGGGCCCTGACTATCTCGGTGAATCTACTTTCCCGTTATTGCGCACCAACGATACGACCATGTTAAATCTCGGTATCGACCCTAATCTCGAGGTCAATTTCGAAACTCTCGAGGACTATCGCGACGACCCAGGCTCGTTTTCGTTGTCGTCGACATCTACAATCACTCGACGCTATCGTGCTAGCTTGAGGCTTTCACCGGCGGCACAGTCAAAGATTGTCGTGGTGGTAGAAGAGGGCTTGCCTATTAGCACCTCTGACAGTGTAGAGGTCGAAGTCCTTGATATCGTGCCGGATGCAGTGGCTAGTGAAGATGCGCTCAATGAGCGTCTAGAAAAAGGTTTGTACCGCTGGTCATTTAGTTTGCATCCAGGAGAAACTAAGGCAGTGCGATGGGGCTATGAACTTTCTTTTGATGAAGACAGCATTCCAAGTGTCAGAGAGAAGTAAAATCTGCGGCTCATGACAAACGACCGACCCGTCCGTGTGCGATTCGCACCATCTCCTACCGGTATGTTGCATATCGGTGGCGCGCGCACAGCATTGTTCAATTGGGCTTTTGCGCGTAGCAATGGGGGCAAGTTTATCTTGCGTATCGAAGACACCGATACCGAGCGCAATAGCGACGAATCATTACAATCGATTCTAGAGTCGATGAAATGGTTGGGGCTAGATTGGGACGAAGGCCCTGAGGCCAGCGGTGATTTTGGTCCTTATTATCAGTCGCAGCGTGTCGATAGCTATCAAGCGGCGATTGAGAAAGGCATGACAGGCGGTTGGTTGTATCGTTGCTTTGCGAGTAGCGCAGAGTTAGATGCGCAGCGTGAAGAGGCCCGGGCGAATAAGGTGAAT
>JAPYTC010000149.1 GCA_029941685.1 Planctomycetota bacterium
CCCAAGCGCAGCGTAGAGCCCAAGCAGATGGCAAGGTTTTGGGGAGGTCAACCATAAGATAAGTATATCAAAGAGGTGGGGCGATTAAACTATGCCCGCTAATGCCACTAATCACCCTGCAAGATGTAAGCAAGGCTTACGACGACAACCGCCCGTTATTCACGGGGGTTGATTTAACCGTTACCTCGCAAGACCGCATTGGTTTGATTGGCCCTAATGGTGCCGGCAAGTCGACCTTGCTGAAAATGATGGGAGGCGTCGACACTTTAGATAGTGGCACACGGGTGGTGCGCAACGGTCTGCGCATTGGGTATCTCGAGCAAGAGCCGGTGTTTGATGACGACATCACTATTGAAGACGTCGTCCGCGAGGGCCTGAGTGAGCATCATGCGGTGCAAGAAAAATTGTACGCGACTTACGAGCAACTTGCGGATGGGCGTGATGTATCCGATAAGATTGACCGTCTCGAGCACCAACTCGAACGTCTTGGTGGTCACGATGTCGAGCATAAAATTTCAGCGTCGATCCATGGTGTTGGCCTCAACGATGCGTCGCTAACTTGTGGTAATTTGTCAGGTGGTGAAGCGCGCCGCGTGGCGTTGGCAAAGTTGTTGGTGTCATCCCCAGACATCATGTTGCTCGACGAGCCAACCAACCACCTCGATGCCTTTGTGATTGCGTGGCTTGAAAAACAGCTGTCGCAAATGAAAGTGCCGTTGGTATTGGTGACACACGATCGTTTTTTGCTTGACCGCGTCGTGAATAAGATTGTCGAAGTCGATCGCGGATCGATATACACTTATCCAGGCAACTACAATGAATATTTATTGTTACGGTCCGACCGAATCGCCTCTGAAGAAAAGTCAGAAAGCACCCGTTTGACCTTGTTGAAGCGCGAGACGGCGTGGATGCGAGCCGGAGTTCTAGGTCGCGGCACTAAAGCGAACGCCCGAATTAAACGTTTTGACGCATTGGCCGGAGCCAAAGTACTCGAGGGTGATGTGAAACTCGAAATGGAAATTCCGCGTGGCCCGCGCTTGGGTTCTAAGGTAATCGAAATAGAAAATCTAAGTTTCGCTTATCCTGGAAAAAGAGTTTTAGATGGTTTAGACCTAAAAATCGAAAACGGCATGCGTTTAGGTATCGTCGGCCCTAACGGTGTTGGTAAAACAACATTGATTAAGTTGTTACTTGGACAACTCGAAGCAGATGGTGGTAGCGTCACTATTGGCGAGACCGTAAAGTTTGGCACACTCGAACAAAACCGCGAAGACCTAGACGACGAAGCAACGGTAATGGAAGAAATAGCTGGTACTGGCAAGTACGTAGTCGTCGGCGAAAGCAAAGTGCACATCGCCGGTTTCTTGAATTCGTTTTTATTTCCAGGTGCAAAGAAGTTGGTTAAAATTGGCTCGCTATCCGGTGGCGAGCGCGGGCGTGTTCTGCTTGCCAAACTGTTATTGCAAGATTGCAATGTGCTGGTTCTCGATGAGCCGACCAACGACCTCGACCTCAATACTTTGCGCGCGCTCGAAGAAGCGCTGTGTGCTTTTTATGGTTGCGTGTTGTTAGTAAGTCACGACCGTTGGTTCTTAGACCGTGTCGCCACTCACGTTTTATATCTAGATGGCCGCGGTGGTGCGTTCTTGCACACCGGCGATGTCAGTTCTTTACTTGAGCGTTGGTCGCCGGCTGAAGAACTGGTTGAGCAGGTCGCTGAAAAGATGCCGGTGATGGAAAACCCTGAAGCGAAGGTGTCCACGTCGAAGCGAAAGTTGAACAATAAAGAGCGCGTTGAGTTTGAAGGGTTGTTAGACGCGATCGCTGCCGACGAAGATGTGATGGCCGATATTGATAAGCAAATGGAAGATCCGGCGATTTACTCTTCAGCTGACGGCAAGCTGGCCGAGCTACAGCGGCGTCGTGAGCAGCTAGTGCTTAGGGTCGGTGCTGCGACTGTCCGTTGGGAAGAATTGTCCGAATTAGAGACCTAAAGGCGTTTTACCTTCTCGGCGCCATCGGCTTTGAGTGGCCTGTTGCACCATGCTTTTTACGCGTGAGTTAAAAATATTTTTATCTGCTGCTGCAATTTAGTATCATCAAGCGTTGATGAGTAATCTTCTTCACCGTCCTGTGACTGCTGTGCTTTGCACGGTCGGATTGATCTTGGCCAGCTGCTCGGCAGTCCAAGAACCGCAGCTAGTTGACGCAAACCTAACTCCAATGATAGGCTTGATGTTAAATGGTGATGGTGCGAATTTTCTATTCGAGGAGCACTCTGTCACCAACAAACAATTTTTGTCTTTTGTAGAGCTGAATCCTCATTGGGCTCGCTCTGAAATTGTCCGAACTTTCGCAGACAGGAATTATTTGTCGCATTGGCAAGATGACTTTGAAGTATTGCCGGAGTCGTTGAATTGTCCTGTAACAAACGTTTCATGGTTTGCTGCGCGTGCCTATGCGGCATGGGCTGGGCGCAGGCTACCGACAAAAGAAGAGTGGGAATACGTTGGTATGGCAAGTGCTACTGCTGCTGATGGGCGAGAAGAGCGTGACTATCAGCAATTTGTTTTAGATTGGTATTCAAAAAACACCGAGTCTCTCCCAGGCGAAATTTGTCAGAATGTGCAGAACTATTACCAGGTCTACGATATGCATGGCCTAATATGGGAATTAATAGACGACATAAACGGCCCTGTATCCTCTGGCGGCTCAAAAGCATTGTTCTGCGGCAATGTCCCTGCTAGTAATATCGACCCTAACGACCAAGTCAAGTTTTTACGCGACTCCTTGCGTAATAGTTTGTCGGCAAGCGCGACCTACCCCAACTTGGGTTTTCGCTGCGCCGCCGACGAGTATGTCGCTGATTGCTGCGCCGCAGTGCCCCAGGCTGCCGAGCTTAGTAGTTTGCCTGATACGTCGATATATTTGTTGGACACAAAGTGGCAAGACCAAACGGGCGCCGACCGTTCTTTGAATGACTTCAGTGACGAGGTCGTTGTCGCAGCCATGATATTTACACATTGCGAATACGCTTGTCCGCGTATCGTGATTGACTTGCAAGAGATCGAAAAGCAAATACCTGTCGAGCAGTTAGATAAAGTGCGCTGGTTGTTGATATCAATGGATAGTGTGCGTGACACGCCTGAAGTGCTGCAGGATTATGCCGAGTCAAATAATCTCGACACCTCGCGCTGGACCTTGCTGCATGGCGACGATTTCGCCGTCCGTGGAATCGCTGCAGCATTGGGTGTGCGCTATAAAAAAGACAGCAACGGTAATTTCGCCCATTCGAACATCATTACCACTTTAGACACTGAAGGAAGAATCGCGCATCAGCTTCTCGGCTTGGGTGCCGAATCGTCGCCGTCAGTGGCTGCGATTAAAGCGGAGTGCGCGAAGTAGTAGGGTCGATTCTGCTGTTGCTGAATTACAGTGTGAACCACCATGCTTTCTTCATTAGCAGTGAAGGCTTCGAGGCAAACATTAAGCCCTGCCGCTGCGTTTGGGGTTAGAGTAGCGAGAAGTTGTGCGCCATCTCGCCTTCGAGTTGTGTTTGCCATGCGATCGTGCCCGGTGATTGATCTAGTGTAAGTATTAATATTGTAATGAGTATAATTATCCGACACCATCTGCAGTTAGAATTGCGCGGGGAGGTTAACTTAAATCTCTAAATAGAGAAAATTATTTTTATTGGATCGTGGTCGGATGGTGATCGGCCGTCAAAACGTGGACGCAATATTTGTGCGCTGTGTAAATTTACGTTCGGAGAAATGAAAATGTGATCAATGTGTGGTCCAGTGGTACTTCCGTTGAACCTATGAAAGGTGCCACGGTCAATTGCTGTGGGCGTGTCGGCGACCACTGCGCTGCGAAATCCAGCATGGGTGAAAATTTGCATGGGCGGTTGTTGCAGCTCGACATTGAAATCGCCCAGCAACACAACAGGAATGCCGTTAGCGAGTTCGCCGATACGTTGCTGAATGAGCTCGGCACTATGCAATTGCGCCTTATGGCCACGGTGGTCAAAGTGAGTTCCGAGCACCATAAATTCTTTTTCAGCATTGAATCGTAAGCGCAGCTTCGCCCAAACAGCTGTGCGTGGCAGTGCCGCATCCCATCCTTTCGAGCCAACTTTGGATGGGGTCGGTGATAGCCAAAACTGACCATGGTCGAGGACTTCAATATGAGTCTCGTCGATCAGTAGCCCGCTAAATTCGCCGCTAATGCCTCCATTGCGGTGCTGTCCAAGCGCACGGTATTGGGGGAAGTGTTCGGCAAGGAAATCCAATTGAAACGCTAGGGCTTCTTGTATTGCAATAATTTGCGGCGCATTTTGGCGGATGGTTTCGGCGACCAAGTCTTTGCGAAGATCCCAGTGGTCGTCACCGTCATTGGC
>JAPYTC010000150.1 GCA_029941685.1 Planctomycetota bacterium
ATTTTGTCTTACGCTGCCAACGGTTTTCCCAGTCGCTGTGATAGGCATTGTTTTTCTCTAACCACTTAGCGGACTTGCGACGCACCTTGTCAGAAACGAAAGCACCGCCTGAAACTTCGTTGCCCGCATCATCGGCAAGTTTGTCCCACGCTTTATTTAGCTTTTTGTCTTGGGGATTGATATCGAGTAACTTGCTTAACAAGTGACCAGCAAGGCGATACTGTTTGCCACTAGCGGCTTTTTTAGCGGCTTTTTCTGCAGAGACCTGCCACTCTTTTAGAATGACACTATCGGTGTTCCAATCGACATAAATTTCTGCTAACTCTTCACTCAGTGTTTCGAGTTGCTTTTTGTTGCCTGAGGCGGTGTAAGACCAAGCAAGCCATTTACCCCAACGCAATTGCTCTTCACGACTTGCCTCTTTTTTGGCGATACCGTACATGAGCTCATATCCTTCGGTCGAATACGGATTGATGCTTAGGCCGCCCGTTACCGAAACTTTGGCTTCATCTAGCTTGCCGGCGCTAATGAGACTACGGCCTTCGTCGAAAGCGGGATCTTCGCCAAGTACTACAAAAGCACTCACGGGCAACAAAAAAGCAAGAATGATGGATGCGAGTTTTATCATGGTTTATGCAACCATTAGTTTATCCTCGCTTTGACTTTATTTATGCTTGCTTAGGTCAAAACCTATTTCATCTAACCAGTCATGAATCACATCGATTGGCACAGCAAGTCCCATGTGAGTAATGACTTGTGGTTGGTATGTGCCGTGGGTGTAAATCTTGCTGAAAATGCCGATGAGTTCACAGGTCTCCGCTAGGAAGACTCCGCCACCCGAGTTTCCGAAGTAGGCAGGTGTGGAAATCATCCAGTAATCTTCTGCTTCCATAGTCCAGTCTTCGCGACTAATTTCACCTGAGGTGGCTTGCACAGGAGTGCCGAGCGGGCAACCGACTGTGTAAATCTCAGTGAAGGTATCAATGACTTTAGTCCTTGAGCGTGGTGCGAGGCTTGCAACGCGTCCTAGGTCTAGCTTAGTGTCGATTCGCAGCAAGGCAAGGTCAATCGTGGCATCGTGTGCAATCATCTGTGCATTGACGAATAGGCTTCGATCGCGATTCTGTTCGAAGACGCATTCAATTTCGGTATCCTCCTGCTCCTCGAGTATGTCGCGGATAACGTGATAGGCGCTTAGAGCAATGAAGTATGACTCATCAGCGGTCTGTACACGTTTCACCAAAACTGCCGAGCCTACTGCACTGTCTCCAGCTATCTGGAACACAGGGTTGAGAATATTGTCGCGTTTTCTCTGAGATTTGTATGACGCGTTTTGCTGCGTGAGTTGCGTAGCGTGAATCCTCTGATCTAGGCGTAGCGATTTGATTTCATTCGTCAGCGAGTTGAGTTGCTGGTTTTTGTCATGAAATTTTTCCTTCATAGTGTTTACTTTGGGTAAACCAACGAATGCCCCGATGCTTAAAAAAGCGATTAGAGCGATGAATGATGGGTTTTTTAGAAGTCGCACCCTAATCTATCGGTTATTACTACTTATTTATTAAATTTACGATAAAATGGGGACTGAGGACATTCTGAACATGACTTTCGCAACAGTAGAACAGGCTATCGAGGCTATCGCCGCAGGCAAAATGATCATTCTCGTCGACGACCCACGTCGCGAAAATGAGGGCGATTTAGTGATGGCCGCCGAGCATATTACTGCTGAGGGTATTAACTTCATGCGTAAAGAGGGTGGAGGCCTTATTTGCCTCACTCTCGAGGGTGAATTGTGCGATCACTTAGATTTGCGTCCGCAGGTTGCCAATAATACATCGAGCATGGGCACTGCTTTTCTCGAGTCCATAGAAGCTAAAGAGGGCGTTACTACAGGTATTTCTGCGGCAGACCGCGCCACAACCATCCTTGCAGCAGTTGCCGACGGAGCTCGTCCGCGTGATTTAGCCCGTCCTGGCCATATTTTCCCACTTCGTGCTAGAAAAGGGGGTGTTTTGCGTCGACCTGGCCAAACAGAGGGCTCGGTTGATTTATCGAAGATGGCTGGACTGAAAGGCGCAGGGGTGATTTGCGAGATTATGAACGACGATGGCACGATGTCTCGTATGCCAGACCTTGAAATATTCGCCAAAAATCACGAACTTATGATTCTTACGGTTGAGGATCTCATCAAGTACCGTCACGACCGCGAAAAGCTCATTACTCGCCAGGTTAGTGGCATTCCTTTGCCTACACGCTTTGGCGAATTCACTATGCATCTTTACGAGTCGCATCTAGATGGTAAAGAGCACTTTGCTTTGTGTTACAACTGGTCAGATTCACCTGCCGTCGACGAGCAGGGGTTTGACGCTATCGAAGAAGACGTCCTGGTACGTGTTCACTCCGAATGTCTAACGGGCGATTTGCTGGGTAGCTTACGTTGTGACTGTGGCCCACAAATGCATGCTGCGCTCGACGAGATTACTTCTGCTGGCAAGGGCGTACTGCTCTACATCCGCCAAGAAGGGCGTGGAATCGGCCTTGCAAATAAGCTTAAAGCCTACCAATTACAAGACCAGGGCCTTGATACTGTAGAGGCGAACGAAAAGCTGGGGTATCCAGCAGATCTGCGCGACTACGGAATTGGCGCCCAAATTTTGCATGATCTTGGCGTCCGCAAAATGAAATTGCTTACGAACAACCCTAAAAAGTTGACGGGTTTGGCAGGATATGGTCTTGAGGTTACTGTGCAAATTCCGATTGTCACGGCCGTGCAGGAGCACAATGCCGAATATTTAAAGACAAAGCGCGATAAAATGGGCCATTCAATCGAGTTGTAGGGTAGTCTATTTTGTGCTTTTTATGGGAAGCTTCTGTTGCCTGTCAACGTCTATATGATGAAAGCCAATGACTTTACCCCGCTTAACTCCAAGTTCGCCGCCCAAGCAGTCTGCTGAAGACTTGTTCGAGCAGTATGCAGCCAAGATATATGGCTTGGCGTTGAAGTGTGGTTTGTCGGCTCGCGACGCAGAAGACGGTGTTCAAGAGGTCTTTATTAAGGTACAGCGCAAGCTCGATACCTTTCGGGGAGAATCAGCATTGTCTACTTGGCTATACCGCGTCGCAGTCAATACTCTGCGTGACCACCGCCGCAAGGTAATACGTTATTCGCGCCCACAGTCACTCGACGACTGCGCCGAATCAAATGCTATTCCCGCGCGTGACGATAGCTACTCAAATCCAAGTCGTGATGCTGAGCTTAACGAGCGCCGTCAGCTGGTGCGCGATGCCTTGCAGCGTTTACCAGAAAAATTTCGAGAGGTTTTGGTTTTGCGTGAACTCGAAGGCTTGTCCTACCGCGATATTTCGCGAATTCTCGAAGTGAAGCAAGGAACAATCGAATCCCGTATTTATCGTGCGCGAACTCGACTTGCCTTAGAAATATCAACTCTAGAAGGTGATCTAAATGACTAACAATAAGCACCAATGGAAACTCCGCATAAGCGCTTGGTTTGATGGCGAGTGCTCCGATATCGATTCGGCCGAAGTGCGCTCACATCTCTTAAAAGATAATGATGACCGTCTCGAATTAAAACAATGGCGGGATTTGCGGGCTGATTTGCATTTGCTCCAGCCAGATGTGGCTAGCGACGAGTGCGTTGCGCGAATGAAGACTCGCTTTCAAGATGGCTTGTCCCACGAGGTTTATAGTTACTCACGTGCGGTTCAATGGCTCAACATCGCGGCTGCCTTACTTCTTGCCTTGAGCATTGGAGGTTGGCTGTTGGTCAATAGCAAAGCTCCAGGCGTTCAAGTTTATGCCCAAGAATCGAATCAGCTCGATCAAGCTATTCATGATTTTTTATCACGCCCGGCATCTAGCGATTAATGGCGTCGTCGGCCTTGCGTTTGATGGTGCCGTCAGTTCTTGCCCTAGTGGCAGGTTTTGTTGGTGGGGCAGCGTGGCAAACGTATGCCGGCAGCGAAAACACTATTCGTGGGCTTGATAGCGACCTCGATAGCTATTTGTTGGCGCTGAGTGATGTTCTCGAGCTCGATGATGCGCAGCAGCTTGATCTAAAATTGGCGCTTTTTTACTATCAACAGCAACGTGATGAGCTGTTCGCTAAAAGTTTGTCCAAGGTTGACGGCGAATGGTTTGAGCTCGACCGCCGCTTCGAATCTTTAGTGTTCGGCAGGGTGCTCGACGAAGCTCAGCGAGAGAAGCTGGCTGATTTAAGGCAGGCTCAGCAACTAGATTTTACTACGGTGCAACGTTAATCTGATACACAAGTTATGGCAAACAGCCTCGGCATTCACCTTTACTCTCATGGTTTCGATTACGTTGTTCTCGAAGGCACAGCTAAGCGCTACAC
>JAPYTC010000151.1 GCA_029941685.1 Planctomycetota bacterium
CGCCTTATTCGCTTCAGCAATTCTGTTTGCAGCAGCGCATGGTGCAATGGGTGACCAAAGTGCTCTCGAGACCGGTCCGCTCATTTTTCGCAGCTTAGCTGGTATTGCATTCGGCTTGCTCTATTGGTTTCGCGGATTAGCGATTTGTGCTTATACTCATTTTGCCTACGATGCCATCCTGCTGTTAAAATTGTCTTAATGAAAATCAACGACACACCTCGCCGAGTCGTCCTTGCTGTTAGTGGGGCGAGTGGTGCTATTTATGCTGTGCGCTGTTTGCAAATGTTGGTTGCTGCTGAAATATCGGTCGAACTCATTTATTCAAATGCCGCGCGTCGAGTGCTGCGCGAAGAATGCGACATCGATTTCGTCGACGACGATTTGTCCTTGTTGCTGCCTGACGAAAGCAAGCATCGTTTGGTCACGGTGTACCGGCATGGTGATATCGGAGCACGCCCTGCTTCTGGGACGGGTATAGGTGAGGCCGTAATCGTCTTGCCTTGTTCGCTCTCAACTCTTGCCGGCATTAGCAATGGTAGCGCCGCAAACCTCATAGAGCGCAGTGCACAGGTCGCCCTAAAGGAACAGCGCAAGCTAGTGATTGTGCCACGCGAAACTCCACTTTCACGCACCCACCTCGATCACATGTCGAGTTTGGCATGGGCCGGAGCCACCATCCTTCCAGCGAGCCCTGGGTTCTATCACCGCCCGCAAAGTATCGAGCAATTGGTAGACCATCTTTGCGCCAAGATATTGGGTGTTTGTGATATTCCACAATCCATTGTCGCGCCCTGGACAGGGTCCGCCGCTGATGAGTAATTCGCTAGTTCATACCTTGCGGATGATTAAGTTCGAGCACAGTGTGTTCGCCTTGCCGTTTGCGCTTTGCGGTGCTGTTGTTGCTGCCGAAGGTTTTCCTCCGATGTCCGACATGGTGCTGTTAGTGCTCGCGGCTGTCTGTGCGCGCTCTGCGGCGATGGCGTACAACCGTGTCCACGACCGTCGCCATGACGCATCTAATCCACGCACTGCCACTCGCGAGTTAGTCGTTGGTGTGCTGTCAGTGAGGTATGCGGTGAGCTTTACGGTCGTTTCTAGCTTAGCGTTTATCGGCTTGTCTTTTTTACTAGCACCAATCTGCGGCATGCTAGCCGTGCCATGCTTGGTGATACTGCTCGGATACTCACACCTTAAGCAGTTCTCGTATTTGTGCCATCTCGGCTTGGGTTTAGCACTCGGACTGGCTCCCGCTGGCGCGTGGTTAGCTGTGAATAAAAGTTTCGATGGTGATTGGCACATACCCTTAATAATGGGTGCTGCAGTGACCGTGTGGGTAGCAGGATTTGATTTGCTCTACGCTATCCAAGATATCGAACACGATTTGCAGCAGGGTACTTTTTCAATACCCGCCAAGTGCGGGGTTGGTGTGACGAAAGTCATCGCGTTGTTATGTTTTGCCGGAGCAGTCGCTTTATGGATTGTTTGCAATCAACAACTTGGTTTTGCTCTTTACTCGTGGATCGGAATGAGCGTAGTCTCGGTTTTGCTAGCCACCGAGTTGGCATTAGTTCACTTTTATGGCAAAGACAAAATCCCCGTAGCTTTCTTCAAGGTGAACGCTTGGGTCCCCATGGTGTATTTTCTCAGCTTAGTGGCCGACATTAACTATTAGGCGATTTTAAGCTATAGTCATGGCCGCAGCTCGTCCCAAGCAACTTGATCCTGGCACTGAATATCGTCAGTGGTGCGGATTGGCTAGTGCCGGTGAATTGCCGCGCTTATTACTGATTTTGCCACCTAAGGGCGAAGAAGAGCCGTGGTTTGGTGAGCAGGTCGCCGCAGCAGTTCGCGGATTCGCCGCCACTCAAGAAGGCCTCGACTTTCTCGACATCGACGGTGGCTCCCCCGATTTTGACGTGCAGAGTCTCGACAATTTTTTAAACTCGCCGTCGCTTTTTACTTCGCGACAAGCTTTGGTGTTCACGCGAGCGGCGAAGGCAATCGCTAAATATCCGCGTCTTGCCGAACGCTTGCTCGAGGTTGCTAGTAGTGGTGAAGGGCCAGAGTTTATGGTCGTACACACCGGCGCATCAACAGCCAAAGGAGTAAAAGCTTTGGCTGCAACCAGAATAAAGGCTGCCAAAAAATTGCGGTTTCGCACGCTTTATAGTGATCCGCCACCATGGCGTCCTGAGCCAGATGCTTCTGAGGCAGCGCAGTTTGTGGCCGCAGAGGCGAAATTGCAAAAGATGAGTATGCAACGTGGCGCAGCCGGTAGTTTAGTTGCATTGGCGGGCTCACGTCCGGCTGATTTATTGCAGGCGGTTAACCATTTTTCTTTGCTCGGAATCACCGATATCAGCGAAGATGATGTTCATGAAGTAGCGTCACATTCTGCCGAAGGCTCGGCTTTTGATTTTGCTGATTCTGTGTTGAGCGGCGACTCCGCCAGCGCTTTACGTTTGCTTTCTAAAATGTCGCGACAAGGTTTGCGGGCATGGGGCGGCAAACGCGTTTCGATGCGTGACGCATTTGCGCTGTTGATGTCAGCGGTTAATAACGAGGTAGTGAAAACATCATCCGTTATTGAATTTATGGCGCATACGCCAAATGTCGAAGAGGCGATTAAAGCGTCGGGCAGTCGTCCGAGTAAGCCGGCTATTTCGAAAATGCAAAAACGCTTGGCTGTGTGTGATGTGGCGCATATCGCGAGCATTCGAGCGGCCGGGCTTGATGCCGAAAAGCATCTAAAAATAGAAGGGTGGCGCGATACCTCCCATGTTCTTGAAATGTTTGTGTTCAGTGTTTTAAAGAGAAGATAAATGAGTGTAATTCGTCAGTTGCCACGTTTAGTGGTCGATCAGATTGCTGCCGGTGAAGTCGTCGAGCGTCCTGCTTCGGTGGTGAAAGAGTTGGTTGAAAACTCTTTAGATGCTGGTGCGACAAATATAGATGTTATCCTCGAAGAAGGCGGTATTCGTCGTATCGAAGTTCGCGACGACGGCGATGGTATCGCGCGTGACGAACTGCATTTAGCTTTATCGTCACATGCTACGTCTAAGTTAAGTGACGCATCCGACTTGCAGGCAATCGCATCTCTCGGATTTCGTGGCGAAGCGTTGGCGTCCATTGCTTCGGTGTCGCGCCTCGAATTAATTTCATGGCCGCGCAAGGCCGACCGCGCAGCCAGTATTAGTGTCGATTTCGGTGAGCAATCTGCAGTGCAAGATTCAGCGGGTGCACGTGGTACGCGAATCATTGTTTGTGACTTGTTCTCTGAGTTGCCAGCGCGCCGTAAATTTTTGAAGCGCCCATCCACCGAGGCGAGCCATGCAATCGCATGGGTTGAGCGATTAGCGTTGGTGCACCTCGGCGTTGGCTTTAGTGTCCAGCACGATGGCAAGACCGTGTTCAATGTAAATGCAAGCGACGATGTTGGTGCGCGGTGCAGCGCAGTGTATGGCAAGAAACTAAGTGCCGATATGGTCGGCATCGATCTGCCATCCGAACACATTCAATTAAGCGCACGTATTGGTCCACCTGAGTCAGCGCGTCGTGATGCACGCCGTGTACACATCTTTCTTAACGGACGCTGGGTACGTGATCCACGCTTGCTACGCGCGGTGCGTGAGGGGGTCAAAGAGTTTGTGCCACACGGATACTATCCAACTTTGTTTATGGCATTGAATATGTCACCGGACAGTATCGATGTTAATGTGCATCCGCAAAAAACCGAAGTACGCTTTCGTGACGAACGCATGGTCTTCGGGCGCATCGTAAACGGTTTACGTCAAGCCTTGTCTGAGGCAAATTGGTCAACGCGCTCAGCAGGCGATGTCGGTGTTGAATATTCTGGGCAGTCCTCCTCAACGCAATTTGGCGGTGGCAGCGTATTTGAGGGTTCTGCAGGATATAGTCAGCAAGCACTGTCTACTGCTGATGCGCGACCGATTGCTGCTATAGAAGACACCATCGGTAGCCAAAACTTTTTGTCGGTACGCAACACCTTTTTGTTTCGCGAGGTAGAAGGCGGAGTCGAAATCATTGATCAGCATGCATTACATGAACGCGTAAACCTCGAAGAGTTGCGTCGTGACATTCGCGAGGGCGAAGTTTTGATGCAGCCGTTACTGGTGCCGGCTTTGGTTGAATTAAGCCGCGAAGAGGTTCAGTCACTCGTTGGCAATAAAGAAGTGTTCCGAAAACTCGGTGTCGAAATTACAGAATTCGGCGATACCACTTTGGCGATTAACGGAGTTCCAGCGCGTTTGAAGAAATTGCGTCCAGAATCGTTGGTTGAAGATTTGCTCGAAATATTAAGTCAGTCGCGCGCACCTTCACCAGAGCAAATTCAAGAAGAGATGTTGTAC
>JAPYTC010000152.1 GCA_029941685.1 Planctomycetota bacterium
CAACTTGGTTAGCACGCTCTGTTTCGCGAGCCAACTTGAGGCGAAGATCTGAAGACTCGCCTGTTGCCATGTTTGCTTCTTCAACTGCGCTTGTTGATACAGAAGAAGCTGCGTCGCGAGCATCAAGGGCTGCATCACGTTCGTTGCGTACGGTTTCGAATTGACGGCGAAGGTCACTCAGCTCTGAATTCAAATCACCATTAGTTTGGGTTAGGTCGTTTAGCTTGCCTTCGATAGACTGCAGCTGACCTCCTAGATTATCATTCTTTTGCTTTTGAGTAAGACCACGACCTTTTTCAGCTTCAAGATTTGCACCTAATTGACCATTTTCGTGGTTCAAGTTGTTGCGCTCTTCTTGAGACTGACGCAGGTTAGATGTCATTACTGATATCGTCTCGTCTTTCTCGACTTGCAGGGCATCCATCTCGACGACTTTCGCCTCGAGCTGAACGCGATAGCTATCGCTTTTACTAATGAGGGATGCGGCTGAACCGACAAACAACCCCGCTAGCGCAAGGTTGAGGACTACAAAAAACTTTCCGATGGTGCTCATCTAATCGTTGGTACTTTATTACAAAGGGATTGCGCAGGATTGCGCGACTCACAGTTTAGGTTCGCCGTAGCGAATGGTTAGTGAAATTGAGACAAAAATTTACTTTTTCCGAGAAGAAAGGTCAAGTGCTCTTTGGCGGAAGACATTTTCTACTAACAATAACAGGCAAATCAATGCCCAAATAGGTGCTAATAGCCACCCCCACTTTTGGTAAGTTGTAGCAAATTCTGCTGGAATAATGGGCAATTCTGCCAACCAAAAGGCTCGTTCACGAATTGCGGGGCCCATAACCACCTTCCCATTAGGGGCAACCACGCAACTTTGGCCTGTATTGGTGGCGCGCAGCAGATAGCGGCCTGTTTCTGCAGCTCTAAGTTTTGATGCAGAAACCATTTGTGTCATTTCTAGTCCATCAGACCCTAACCAATCTTCGTTCGATAATATGGCAAAAGCAGTGGCTCCGGCGTCGGCCTGAGAGCGGAAAGGGTGCTCAAACACATTTTCCCAGCATACGGCCCCACCAATAGCGGGTAGATTCTTTCTTGGCAACAAAGGACCGCTGCCTTCTGGAATTATAAAATCGGGGCGCAATCCAAAGTATTGATGAGCCAAATCACAGACAAAGGCGCTGCCGGGGAATTGGTTTTGGAAGGGCAAGGTTTCGCCGAATGGCACTAGCTTGCGCTTAGAAAAATGCTGCAACAGTTCGCCATCTCTATTAAATAGGATGAAATCAGTAGAGCGAGCGCTATCTTCGCCGGGTTTGCCTACGTGATAAAAGTGAGATCCAGTCAGGAAATAACTAGCCGCCGGCGCTGCAAACATCAACTGCGCTACGGTGCGCTGTTGCAGCCTAGACATCAATGCCAAATCAATCACTTCGTCTTCTTCACCCGGCCAAGGACGGCGGATTTCTCCGGTTACACCGGCATCGACGGCAGGCAGCGGCCACATCGTTTCAGCCCACAACATCAGATCAAATTGCGGATGCTGTTGCATCCCAGCCACACTTAAGTCATATTGAATCTGATAAAACTCTTCGGCGTACATTTGGTCATTCTTTTGATGGACGCCGATGCTGGGCTGAATGACCAAACAATCTAAAGATGCGATTGGCTTGGGTGCTGGCTCGGAAGTCGAAACAGCAATAGTAAGGAATAGTACACAGATAACAATTGGAGTTGAGGCGGACTTGCGCCACAAACCATATACCGCCGCAGAAATACTCACCGCGACAATCACCAACCCAGACTCACCCACTGAGCTCGCTAGAGACAAGAAGGATGAATCGGCTAAAGGGAATCCGTATGACGCCCACGGCACCCCACCAACAGCGAGATAAAACCACTTCATGCGCACAAATTCGCAAGCTGGTAAAGCAAAACAAGCAGCGGTTGCTGCTGAATATTTGGTACGTAACTTACGGAACACCCATGCTTCGACCACAAAAGTCGTACCCATGATGAGTGCGGACGCTGGCACAGCAAACGGGCTTACATTATGCAAGAAGCCAAAGGCGAATAGCCAAAAGAGAAAACCGCATAAATACTCGTAACGCCATTTAAGCTGTTTGTCGAGCATGGCAATGCGCAACACGATTCCGGGGAAGACCAACAATGGCAAAGCAAAATCGAACCAACCAGGCAAAGCCAGAGCGCGCACCAAGGCTACGCAGACAACAACAGAAACTATTTTTAACATTAAACAGGGATGACCTCGATTAGGTCGTCGCTAGATATTATAGAGTTTGGCGGTATCAACGCGAGCTGTTGCGCAGTGGCTAGACTGCGCCAATCTGCCGACCCTGAACTATGAGTAGGCACTATCTTTGATTCAGCGTCAAAACACGATACAACGAAATCATGTCGCGCCTTCGATTGGAACTGTACACCAGCGATGGCAAGTCGTGGTGTAGTGCGACGACTAAAATCGCCCAGCCAAGCGTCGATAATTGGACGTACAAACAGAACTGCTCCAACGAAAGATGATACTGGATTGCCCGGCAGCCCGATTACCATCGTCTGATTGTGATGCCCTGCCCATATAGGTTTAGCCGGACGTATTGCGACCTTATGGAAAAGTTGCTCAACTTTTAGCTGCTTAAACACCTGCGGCAAATAATCTTTGTCGCCCATGCTCACCCCCCCAACAGTAACAACCAAATCAGCAAGTGACATGACGCTATTGATTGCAGCAGACAGCAACTCGACATCGTCGGCAACATGTTGAGTGCTGATGACTCTTGCCCCATATTGCGTCAACTGCGCTTCAAGCATTATCCGGTTAGAGTCACGCGTTTGGTGTGAACGCACTACGCCAGCATAAGGCACAACTTCATTGCCAGTACTGATAATGGCAACACGCGGACGCTGATAAACATCTATCGCATCTACCCCACAACTAGCTAAAGCAGCCAATTCTGGGCCGCCAATCATTTGACTAGCCTTTACAGCTACGGCGCCCCGCGACGCCAACTCACCGACCTGACGAATATTAGACTTAGACGGCATGGCGTCAATGTTGAGCTGCGCTCCCTGAACCTGACAATGCTCGACCATGACTACAGCGTCAGCATTAGTCGGAACCGAGGCGCCAGTCATCACCTTGATCGCCTGACCGGGTATTAGAATAAGCTCACCGACATCACCTGCATAATTGACTGCAACAATCTCACGTGGAGAAACGCCGTCGCCATTCAAAACTGCGAAGCCGTCCATGGCTGAACGGGCGAGGGGTGGCTCGTCACGATCAAGGACGACATCTTGCGCCAACACCCGGTGGACGGCCGCAGTGAGTGGGATAGTCTCGATTTTCGGCGAAACATCCCTGCAACAATGGTCTAATACCTGAAGAGCATCGGCGTAGGCGAGGTGCGTTGAGTTAGGTTGGCAACAAGAATCCATTTCATGGGTGGCATAATTGCCCGTTGCGTTCATAATATCAGCGCCAATAAATAAACATGCACCTCTCTCTACTAAAAACCTGTTTGTTGCTGCTTGCTCTTGCAGCATGCTCTCGCCCCGCCGCAACCGACGAAGTTGGCGACTCTGCAGATGCCACTCCAGCATCTGAAAAAGATTCCCCAGCCGAAAAGGCAAAGTTAGTACGTGCAATCGAAGTAATCAGCGGTACTGCAACTGACATACTGGAGCTCACGGCCAATGTCGAATCCCTCGACATGGTCGACATAATGCCTGAAAAAGCTGAGCCGGTGGTTGAGATTTTTGTCGAAGAAGGCGATGTTGTCAAAGCTGGTCAGTTGTTGGCGAAATTGCGTACTGCGCAATCACAACTTGCCGTAAGTGAAGCTTTAGTCAAAGTATCTGAAGCACAAATTTCTTTGGCACAAGCCAAGCGCGAATACGAGCGCGACCGTCGACTCGTCGACAACAAGAGTGGCGCCTCAGTTTTAAGCCAACGCGATTTAGAAACACGTCAACACACTTTTGAAACGGCCAATACCACTTTGCAAGCGGCTGAGCTTTCCCTCGACACTGCCGAGCTTTCATTGAGTCAATGCAATATCATTTCTCCTATAGATGGCACGATTACGATTCGCGACATCTCGATTGGCGACATGGCTAACGCCGGCACCCGTGTTTTTCAGGTTATCGATTTATCAGCGCCACGCGTAATAATGAATCGCCCACAACGCGAGTTAGGCTCACTACGTGTTGGTCAGCGACTCAGTGCAACTTCAGAAGCCATGCCCGGCGTGGTCATCACCGGAGAAATAGAACGCATTTCTCCTGCGGTTAATCTCGAGACGGGCACGGTGAAAG
>JAPYTC010000153.1 GCA_029941685.1 Planctomycetota bacterium
CCCCATGGAGCGACTATCAGTGGCCACAGTGGCTGCGGACCGTTGCCAACCAGCAGTGGGATATGCGCGACCATCTGTGGGGTGACTGGCACAACCAGCAGTGGGATATGCGCGACCATCAGTGGGATGAATATACATATGGCTTCATCTCAAATGCTGACAATGATCCATTCGCTCATCGATGCCCAATCTGCGACGGCATTGGGTCGTTGGAATATCCAGTTTTGCCATGCGGTTAGACGTCCAAATATTTTTGTTTCTAATGTTTCAGGGCCTGCAAAGCGCAAATTAGCTTCCATGCCAGTCAGGGCGTCGGGGCTATATGATGCCCGCTCTTCAAGATAGATGCGAATTTCATCTTCCCAGTCAATCTCGTCAAGTGACTCTGTCGACAAGCCAAGCGCCTCAGCATCTGCTGCTGCCACGACTCCCTGTGCATTTAACACCTTCTCAGCCAATTCTGGATTACCTAAGAAACGGGTTTCGAGACGCGTCAAACCGTTGCCCATCAAATAGGGGCCTCCGTTTGCCATCGACACACCGAGCTGAACTTGAATATCGGCGTCGTCGAGCACGTAAAAGCGGTCGGCCGCAAGTGCAAGCTCGAGCCAAGTACCTGCGAATGCAGTACCTTCGTCGGCGAGCGCAAAGAATGATTTCGCGGTCATGTCGTAACGCTTTAACACGCGTTTAATGAACAACTGCACTTCATCGCAGAACCAATGGTTTTGGTTGGCCATTAAAACACGATCGGCATCGAGAGCAACTTGGACATCACCAACGACACGCACGCTAACCATGTTGATACCTTTCATGTTGACACGCATTTGTACCAAAGCATCATCAAGCTCGCGGAACATCTTAAACATCCACCACTCGCTACCCTGTGCAAAAATTTCATCGGTGTTATCCGTGCCGACCGCATCAGGAAGGTTTAATGTTAGCTCGCCACAGCGCGTTGCTTCGTCATAAGAAAAGTCAACCATCGAGTATTTAAGTGAACCTTCACTCGCCTGCGACTCAACGGTTTTAAGTTCGATGCCCGTGCGGTTCGACTTGTCATCTACGCTATCTGCGAGGTTGCGAGCCATTTCAGCTGTTTTTGCAGCGAACTGCGATGACGGAGCAGTGGCATCGATTAGCCCCCAGTCGATGGCCTTCTTACCCTTCATGCCTTCGGCCAGTGAAGAGAAAACATCGGCGCGATCACGACGCACCATGCGCTTGTCAACGACACGTGTTAATCCTCCAGTTCCTGGCAGCACCGCAAGCAACGGAACTTCAGGAAGCGAAACCGTGGAGTTTGAATCATCGACTAACAATATCTCATCGCAAGCCAAAGCTAATTCATAACCACCACCAGCAGTAGCTCCGGCACATGCGGCCAAAGATTTAATGCCTGAAAACTCAGAAGCATCTTCGAGGTACAAACGAGTTTCGTTAGTGAACTTGCAAAAGTTTACTTTCCAGTTGTGGGTGCTCGAACGCAACATCGTAATGTTCGCGCCTGCACAGAAAACTTTTTCGTTAACACTATCAAAAACGATACAACGGACCTGCGGGTGCTCGAAACGGATACGCTGCACGGCATCGGCCAATTCGATATCGACACCAAGGTCGTACGAGTTCAGCTTAAGCTCATAACCAGGACGGATGCCGCCATCAGGGTCGACGTCCATTGACAAGCGAGCTATGTCGCCATCGACCGCTAGGCGCCAATGCTTATATGAATCTGGATGAACTTGAAAGCTCACCGCAGCAGATGAATCGTTCTGTGTAGTAGTAGACATAATTTAAGGGGCGCAGGAGTACCGCGGGACACATAGTGAAGCATATTTTACTTGACAATGCAAGCCCTTGCATTATATTGCGCACATGGCCTTCGACTCCACCCACCTTCTCAAGCTGCTCGGCAAGCGGGTTCGTCGCCTACGTATGCAGCAAAATCGTTCATTACAACACCTCTCACAAGAGGCCTCGCTCAGTCGCCGCTTCCTCGTAGAGATTGAAGCTGGCCGCGCAAACCCTTCCATATCTAAACTTGCGGCGCTGTCGCACTCATTGGGTATTGCTCTCGGCAGCTTATGTGATTTACCGGTGCACACTATCCCCTACAATCGTATTTGCCTACTTGGCATTCGCGGTGCAGGCAAATCAACCCTCGGGCCAAAGCTCGCCGCACAAATCGGAGTTGGCTTCCAAGAACTCGATAATGCCATTGAAAATAAGGCCGGAATGCCTACTCGCGAAATATTTGAGATCGAAGGTCGTGATGGCTTTTTAAAGCGCGAAGCTGACGCTGTGGAAGACTGGCTACGCGAAAACGACAGTGGCGTGCTTGCCTTGCCAGGGTCTATCGTCAATCACAGCATCGCCTACGAACGGCTCTTAAGCACTTGTACTACAGTTTGGCTTAGCGCATCAGCCGACGCACACTTCGAGCGCGTAGTTGCACAAGGCGATACTCGTCCTCTTGAAGGAGGTCACTCGAATGCAATGAAGCACCTTGCCGGTTTACTCAAAGACCGCACTGCTTCGTATGATCGCGCCGACTTAACTGTCGACACTTCAACCACCTCGATTGAACATTGCTTGCAGCAAATCACCACGTTCTTAAACGATCGTCAACATGCTGACCACTAGTTTTCGTTACTAACGGCTACAGCTGAAGATTCAGCGGTTGGTGCCGCGGCAGAAGTATGTGCTTCGAGGTCTTCACTGCTGCTCAACAACAACAGCACCAAGGCAAGGATTGCGATGACTGAGCCAATGGCAAGCAATGCTTCAGTCGGTCTTTCGGATGTTGAATTCACAACTTTGAGGGGATGGGTAAAGGGGATGTGCTGACATGTTGTCAACATCAAAAGTGTACTCCACTCATCGCATTTGTGGATAAATATATGCGATTTTCTATTATCTTCGAGAATTGGAGCTCGTCAGCGACATAAACTCAGAACGAGTGCGAGCGTCGTCTCTAAAGGCCCCTAGCATGCATGAAGTGGTAGTAGAACTGGCTTGCTTAGCCACGCCGCGCATCATCATACACAGATGCGAGGCCTCCGAAACAACTGCAACTCCTTTTGCACCAAGAACTTCTTGCACAGCGTTGGCAATCTGCACCGTCATGCGCTCTTGCACCTGAAGTCTGCGTGCGAACATATCGACGATTCGTGGCAGTTTACTAAGACCAATGACCTTGCCATCAGGGATGTAAGCGACATTAATCCTACCGTAAAAAGGCAACATGTGATGCTCGCACAAAGAATAGAACTCGATATCGCGCACCAAAACCATCTCGTCGCAATCTTCTTCGAACAGGGCTCCGTTAACGATTTCATCAAGCTGTTGCTCATGACCACTCACTAAATACTCGAGGCTGTTTGCGACTCGTTCGGGAGTACGCAACAAACCTTTGCGCTGTGGATCTTCACCCATCGCCGCAAGCATTTGCTCGACGATGGTCATTAATTTGGGAGAAGCGGGCTTGCTCATGATTGTGGTCCGAAGTACTCGCAGCGGCAGTCGCGCGATTCTTGCAGGCAAAGACTAGCTAAATCTACCCCATCAGGCAACTCTGCAATGATGATTGGCCAAAAAGCAATCAATAAATTTTCTGATGTTGGCACAATGCCTTGCAAAAAATCGATGTCCATGTTCAGATTCAAGTGATCTACAGCTTTCACGATTTTATCTTCGACAATTCGCATTAAGGTTGCGTAATCCATCAACATACCCGTTTGTGCGTCGACACCACCCTTCACTGTAGTCGTGAAGGCGTAGTTGTGCCCGTGACCATTCGGGCTGGCGCACACACCGTAGACCTCACGGTTTTTCTCAGGAGTCCAGTCGTCTCGGTACAAGCGGTACGCGGCGCAGAATTCGGTTTGGTAGCTTATTTGCATTATTAGATTTTAATGATACCTTACAATTAGTCTATGGCCAAACGTCCTCCCTCTGTGTTTTGCGCGCGCTCGATGACCCTGGGTGCTGTGTTGATGCTTAGCTGCATGTACGTAGGAAAATATGTCATTGCGCCATTATTCGAAGATCTCAGCACACCGACCGAAGAACAAACTTTAAATTTGGTCCAAAGCGCTCTTAGTAGCGATTCCATTTTCACCCCCGATCCCCAGCAACTGCTGCTTACCGGCGCAGAAGCGATGGTCGATTCGCTAAACGACCCATACGCAGACTTTATCTCGCCACAAGAGGTTCGAGAATTCAAAGAAGAGTCAACCGGACGATTCACAGGCATCGGCGTCTTGCTCAATAACAATTGGCAAATCATCTACCCATTGCCTAACAGTGACACCGCTCAACAG
>JAPYTC010000154.1 GCA_029941685.1 Planctomycetota bacterium
GCGGCCGCCCGTAAACACGAGGGTGGTGCCAGACGAGTTGTTTCGCAACATAAATCCTTCGTGCATTTTGCCCTCATAAGTTTCAATGCGGTACATGCGATATCCCGGTTCGATTGCTGCATCTGGAGTTAATATCGCACGCAACAATGCTTCTGACGTGCGGTTGGCCGAACCATCGAGAGCAGGGGCGATACCCACGCCTTCGCCATTGAGTGTGTGGCATGAAAGACACAGGGGTTGAAAAAGAAGTTTTCCGCGCGTCGGATTTCCTGGCTGTTGAGCAAGAGCCATAAAACGTTCAAGGGTTTGTTGCTGCTTCTGGATTTGTTCGGCATCCATAAGTGCAGGACCATTCACCATCGGGACAAACGTTGCTCCTCCTAGTAAAAGGTCTTCGTGCGGGAACTGAGCAAAGGAGAATGAAAGTCCTGCATGACTAGCAGTTAGCGAGTGTCGATAACGTGAATTGATTTCGGTTGCACTGCGTTCATGGTCCCATAGGCGAAATTCAACAATATATCCATCGGTTCCACTTCCTCCTGGGCTCGATCG
Organism: Planctomycetota bacterium; assembly: GCA_029941685.1. Taxonomy (GTDB): domain Bacteria; phylum Planctomycetota; class UBA1135; order UBA1135; family UBA1135; genus JAPKEZ01. The sequence goes on from JAPYTC010000154.1 coordinate 553, forward strand.
TCCGATATGGAGTCCTAAGAAGTCGTCATGGTTTTGCGTTGCGCTGACTTGATCAAGTTCACCATTGATGTACATTTTGAAGAAGCCTTCTTGGCCACGACTCAGCGCAAGATGCGTCCATTGGTCAGGCACCATCGAGTGCTGTGCGATAATCAGGTCGCTAAGTTGCGCCCCTCCGTAGAACCTTGCATGCGCATCATGGAAATTAATATCTGCGCCGCCGGTCGCGCCCAACAAACCATCGGCGTTTGAAATTTGGTCGTTTATTTTCACCCAAGCCTCAACCGTAAATTCGCCGCGCAAGTCGATTGGGGTGCCGTAAGACTGACTTGGGTCGCCATTGAGATAGAGCCCACTAGGCAAGGTGGCCGCGCGCTCCGCCCATAATTTTTGCAGAACGACACTTTCAGGAATCCACGATTGCATACGCTCAAGGATTGCAGGGGAGAAAATCGTGGCTGCAAGGTGTTGTGCATTCAAGCCACTAAGTAACAACTCGCTACCGCTTGCTGACTTGGATAAAGCTTCGGTAATCTCCTGCTTCTCGAATGGGGTGAGCGTGTTCCATTTTGTAAACAAAACATCTTGTGCACGTGGGTGATTGCTTTCGCCTAAGGCGATGAGCGCTTCGATTTCTAGTCCGCGTGGACCTTGCTGCTGGTCAATAAAATTCACCACCGCATCATGTGAACCGGCGTGAATCGCTCTTAAGGTGTGCAAGGCGCGTTGGCGATGCATCATGGGCGTTTCGATGTTGGTAAAGATGCCAGCCGCGACGTCTTGTAGCGCTTCCATCTGAAATGCGTCTACCATTTCTAAGACAAGTTGTTCGTTACCAGGCGTTTTAGATAATTCTAATAGTGCTGCCGTCAATAGTGATTCAACCACCGTGGCATCGAGCCGGTCGCGCAACTTTAAAGTGGCCATCATCAACGGCTGCGCTCGCGTGGGGTCAGCGAAGAGCGACTCTACCCATGGGCGAAGGCTTGGGTCTTGTGCTCCATGCAGCAGCAGGACGAGTTCTTCTTCGTTAGGCAAGCGATTGACATGTTGCCAAATTTCGACGAAGGGTTGCGCCGCCTCTGCGGTAGGTAATGCCAAGCATGCCAAGAGCCGATTCTCTGATGGTAGGTCTTTTGCTTGAGCGCTATTCAAAAACTTGTTAAGCAGTTGCGTGTGTTGTTCAAGGCCTTGGCGCACTAGGAAACGTTCAAACTCACGATTGTAGGAAGCACCAGGTGTAACTGGTACACCATGACGTCCGGCCCAAGGAATTTCTTCTCGCGGATTGTCTGGCGCAATAGAAGGTTTGGCGAAGCGGATGAGCTCCGCGAGATGTTCGTTGGTGATTTGACTGGCACGCAACACGCTGCGAATGGCTTCGGCCCGAACTTGAGGGTCGGAATCTTCTACTAACGATGTCCGCAGCCATCCTTCTTGTGCGCGCAATGCTTCGCGGCGAAGGTTGCGATTCGGAGAGCCCAACAGTTGAAGGCTGATGGCACTATCTACCTTATGAAGAGCGTTGAGCGACCATAGTGCATGGATGCGAGTGGGCTCGGAAAGTTGGTCGTCAAGGACTAAGCGTCGGAGTTCAGGAATGAGATCTTGTGCATCGCGGAAAATGATTTGCCTCCAGGCGGCGCGCATTTCCCAAGTGGAGTTACTTTGTAAGGCGGTAATGAGTTGTAGATTCGAATACTTAGTGAGGTCTGGAATGTCGCGATTCGTTTGACTCACGTGACGTACGCGCCAGATACGTCCGCGGCTTTTGTCACGATCAGGATGTTCGCGCGAGACTTCGTTGTGAGAAATAATTTTGTTGTACCAATCGACGATGTAGAGACAGTCGTCTGGACCGAAATGAATAGCAACCGGTCTGAACCATGGATCGTCACAAGTCACGAAGTCATCGAGTTTGGCAAATTGAACTTCACCGTCTGCTTGGTGTTGCACGCGAGCTGCTTGAACTTTGCCGGTGATGGGATTGGCGATGAACATGGCATCAGCCCATGGTGCTGGAAAAGAGTCGGCATGCTGGCCGGACAAGGCAAGTCCCGAAAGACCGGTGCCGCCCATGGTGAATTCGGCAATCGGCGGCGCGAGTGGTGCATAGGGCTGCATTTTTTCATTGCCAATACCAGGATAAGACGAACTATTCTGAAAAGGGACTACAGAGTATTTGCTGTCGTTGGCCTCTTGGATGAAGACGTTGCCTTGAGGGTCAAGCACCAGGCCCCAAATATTGTTAAAGCCAACACCTATGGTTTCAAAGATAGAGCCGTCGGGTCGGAAGCGTCCGAGTTTGCAATAATTAAAAGTAACCGGTGGTTGGTCTCCGGCAATGACCTGCGACAAATTGAAAGCACCTTGCGCGAGAGCAATCCAACCACTCGGCATCAGGGTAAATTGATGGGGCATAAGATGGGAGTCTTGAATGCCAAATCCGCTCAACAAGGTGGTGCGTTTGTCAGCAGTGCCGTCGCCATCCTCATCTTCGAGGAAGATTACTTCGCTGCCAAGGCCGAGAATCACCCCGTTCTTCCACGGCAAGAGTCCCATGGGCATGGCTAAGCCGTCGGCGAAAGTCTGTGCCTGATGCGGGCCGATAGCAGAAGGTTGATTGAAATAAACGACTTTGTCTCTGCCGCGCGTCGCCCATAGTCGCGCCGCTTCCTCTGGGCTTTCATTCGCATCGAGTGGATATTCGGTAGCGGTCATCGACCACATGCGTCCGGCGTCATCAAACTGTACGGTGATGGGCTTGGGCAAGCCATGTTCTTCGCTACTGACTAGCTCAACACTGTAGCCTTCGGGAACAGTGAAACGTGCGCGCTGTTGCTGCGGAGTGAGTGGCGATCGAGGGCGGACAATTTTTTCCAGAGTAATGTCGCGAAAGGAAACTTGAACGGATCCGCCGGCATGTAGTTGCAGCGCGATTTTCCCATGCAGCGGAATGCTTGAGTCTTGTTCGCGATAGTCGACGGTGAGGATGTCGTTTACCCACAAACGTATTCGCGGTCCTTCGCAGCGAATAACGTAGTTGTTCCAGCCACCGTAGTTTAATGCCGGACCTAGTTCCGCCATATCGGATGGGTCAAGGACGACGCTGCGTCGCCACTCATCAAATAACGATCCCCACCATCCTGGATTACCAATGTCGGCTTGGTAGCCCTTGGCGTAACCCGCATCCCAAGGTTGAGATCGAAATTGAACACCACTGTTGACCATCCCCATGCCCTCATCACCCTCAAGGCGAAATTGCAAACGTAACTCAAAATCGTCGTATGTTTCTTCGTAGAACAGAAACGAATTTTTGTCAGTGGCAGTCTTTAGGTCACCGCCGACGATGGCGCCATCAACTACCTTCCATAACTGTGGTTCCTGTGAGTGCCATCCATCGAGGTTTTCACCATTGAACAGAGTTTGCGCCGCAAGGGCGAAGGTAAGGTAAAAAGTAATCATGACGGTGGTGCTACAGGGGTGATATGTGGCGCCGGTAGGCCATGCTCATTCTACTGCCGAGTTTCTTCACAAGCAATTATGGGGGCGATACTCCCTTAAAGGGGAAAATGGTGCGCTTGCAAAATCCAAGTAGTTACCATTAGGGCAACTACGAATAAAATCACCATCAGAAGTGGAATTGGCATGTCAACAGAATGTCATTTTACTCCTCTAATCTCAATCAAGGGCATTCTAATCTCGAACATAATATTACAAATATTATTCTCGTAGATGCGAGTGAGAGCT
>JAPYTC010000155.1 GCA_029941685.1 Planctomycetota bacterium
CCCATGAGCACTTCGCCGTCAGCGTGAACTTGGCCATAGCAACCCCCGTTGCCATCACCGCAGTATTGACGATTATTGTTACCATTGCGGATGTACCCGCCACCGGTGAAGAAGTCTTCGCCAACAATAGCTACGTCGTAAATGTACATTGAGAACACGTCAGCATTGCCTTCGCCGAAGCCATCACCGCCGTTGCCACTGTTATATCTGTCGTTTGCCCAGTGTCCTTCCTCGTGAGTGACTACCGTTGAGAAGCCGGTGTTGTTACAACCTCCACCAGAGCTATACATATTAATGGACGAACCATCGTAGTAAGCGTTACATGTGGCATTTAAGTTGGCGTTGGTGCGCACTTGGAAATCCATATGCGTGTCTGTTGGGTCGATGCTATTTAACCAAATCTTAAAATCGTTAACCGAATCGTAGCAACTTGCCTGTGAAGTGATGTTCTCTGATTGGGCAGTGTTCATCGTAAGCGTGTTGCCGCCACCCGTGTTGAAAGTCGCAGATGCGGAATGATCGCTGCCTGACTGGTTGTAAACGCGACAGTAAGGCCCTTGGTACCGCGCAGTAACAGAACCTGCAGCAGGGATAGAAACGTTGCCGTTAATATCGGTGGTATAAGTAGAGCTACCCGATGTTACGTTCATGTAAGCCATGGTTTGCAATGTCGGCGGGTTATTGTTGCTGTGAGCAGCTGTACCCGGAGTAGCGTAAGAGCTAATAACCCCATCGGCTTGCTGGTTGTGAATCAGGTTGTGCTGTTCGAGCATTGCGTAGCCACCATCAGCTGCAATGAAAATCTGGCGACCGGCAGGTGAAGTGATGTCGTTGTTATTACGTAATTCAATCGACCATGCCAAGCGTGGTTGGAAGAATTTATCTTCTTTATGCTTAACGATAACTAACTCGGGCGGAGCAACGAAATTAGGTTCGCGACCACCTTCAAGAGTACTGTATTCGTTCATTGCGACACTAACCGCTACGAAGCGATCATTTTGTGGACGAACGTTGAATTTGCGCAAGTGTGGTAGGGCTAGGCCGTCAAGTGCGAGTAAATCACCTTGAGGGGTGAATAGAGCCTGAGCTGAGCCACCCACGATCTCGATTCCGTTGACAATCTGGCCAAACTCGACCGCGACCTTATTAGTCGTAGCAATTTGCTCGAGATTAAGGTGTTTGACGGAGCGTAATTTAAGTGAAAAATCGTCAATTCCGAACATATCATAAGACTTGTCGAATGCCATGCGCGCCAATTCTTCAAAATCGCCATCGTTTTGCGGGATGAATGGCGCGTCAGCGTGATATCCCCACAGGAACTGTGCCGTTGGCAGATTGTCATGGCGGCGTAAGCGCCATTCAGTGCCAAAATCGCTTTGCCAGCTCTCAAATGAGCTTAGAACGGGGTTTGGCAGTTCGTCGCTGCTTTGAGCTGCAAGATTTGAGGAGAAAAGGCTTGCTAAAAATAGGATTGCCACAGTTGGGATGAGTTTGTGCATGAGTTATTAATGTTGGGATGCCGGAGGCTGTTAGCTTGCGACAGCATAAAAACAACCTAGGTTCCTTAAAGGTAACACTTTCTGCTAGAAAAGCGGTTATTTTCTTGCTAAACCGCAAATAATTGCAAAATAATATTGCAATTTGCTAAAATCAAACCCAGAAATGGTCGAAATAGGATAGACTGACACGGAGTTATGACTTAGATACATCATTGTACTAGTAAAAAAACGCGTCCTGTCGTACTCATGACCAATCTCACACCGCTATACCCTAGATTACTCTGGGCGGCATTACTATGCGTATTAAGCTTTAGCTGCGCCCATTCGGGTGCTGCTACTAGTGGCGGCTCAGGTGGAGGGGCACCAGGTGGCTCTACTGGCTACACTATTAATGATATCGACGGCGATTGGGTAGGGGTTTTGTACCCGAACTCAAGCCTTCTCGAGCCATTTAACTTTTATTTCAGGTCTGCTGACAGCGGAGTGGTCAGTGAAGCAGCCGACAGCAAAAACAATCAGTGGCTGCCAGGCGATTCGCTGCTCACAGCCAACATTCTGAATGATGGCCGAATGATGGTCGAATTTGATTCTATGATTTTACAAAATCACTTGTTGTTGGAGGGCAATATGAGTCCTGCACTCAATGAATTGACCGGCGATTACGAATATCTAAACAACTACGGTATCCCAATCCGCGGCACCTTTATCTTGGTGCGTTCAACCGGCAATGATTATTTTGCCGAGTTAGATTACTCTGGGGCGTGGTCAGGCGGTTTTGGTGTAGGGCGCAATGAAAACAAGCGCCAACTTGAGTTCGTTCTTGATAGTGACGGATCAGTAATATCTGGCTCAATGACCAATTGGGTAACCGGACTAGAAATACATCACTACTCGGTTGGCTCAGGTAGTTTTGCCGCTACCGATATGGCTACCGGCCGTATCAACAATTTTGTGTTGACCGCCGACGACGGCGCCATTGCCGAATGCGATTTCTTGTTGCTTGACCACGAACTGACTTTGATTGGCGGAACGGGTGTCGACTCCGAGGTCGGTGAAGGGACTATCGAAATTCGCCGTTAATAAAGATAACTGGAACAAAACCCCACCGACATCGTCTTGTTTCTGAAATGAAACACACCATCTCTCTGATGCTTTGCGTAGCTGCAATGAGTTGCGTAGCGTCCTCCGATAGTTCACCCTTTGCATCAGGTGGTGCAAGTGGAGGCTATGCACAGTCTGATCTTAGCGGTAGCTGGATTGGCAAGCTCACTCCAGCTGATCCAAGCGAACAATTTCGCCTGTTCTACTTCAACGCGGCCGTAGACGGCTTGGTCTCCGAAGCTGCCGACAGTGTTGGGCATGAATGGCACGATGTGAACGCCAATATTGTGGCTGACTTACTGCCTGATGGTGAGATGTCGATGAGCCTATCATTGAACTTAGGGCATAAAAAGCTGCAATTGCATGGCCAAATGGCCGACTCAATGGCCAACATTAATGGTGAGTATCAATACGACAATGTAGCTGGTATTAGTGTGAAAGGCACATTCGAACTACACATGTCCGAAGGCGATGAATACTTCACTAATCTCGACTATTCGGGTTCATGGTCAGGGGGATTCGGTGTGGGTCGTCTGCACAACCAACGGCTATTAACATTCGAGCTCGATCAGGCAGGGAATGTAGTCTCTGGTACGTTGATGAACACCGTTACGGGTGAGGAAATACACCATTACTCTGTGGGAGCCGGTAACTTTGTCGTCGATAATACTCTGAATGGGCGAATCAACAATTTTGTGTTGGTTGCCGACGATGGATCGTTTGCCGAATGTGACTTTTTGCTCGTCGACATCGATCTCAAACTTATTGCCGGAATCGGTACAGACTCTGAGGTAGGCGCCGCAGTTATCGAAGTGCGACGCTAGAATAGGGGAGATGTCATCCCCATTGACTTTTGTAAGCGATTTCGACGGCGTTTGGACTAACCCCAAACGAGAATTGCAGGCAGTCCACCAAACGGTGCAAAACAATTTGCGCCGCATGTGTGGTTGGTCACAACACCAGCTCGAAGAGGTTTACGGTTGTTTTCGCGAGCAGGTATTGCTGCGTCCCAACCAGCACGGCTGGCGTATTGACGGCAACTTCTCGTCATTTGTTGATGAAGATTATTTTGCTGTACCAACATCTATTGCACAATATATCGATGATGCGCCATGCGATCACTCCATTGAGCTAAAAGGTTTAATTTTGCAAGAGTTCGAAACTGTTCTCTCTTTTGTCGATTCCTGTTATTTTGCAACTTGCCAAGGTTTTCGCAATGAAGTCGAACACGACTTAACTGAAGGTAGTGCACGAGTGCTGCAATGGTTGCTCGACAACGATGTCTGCGTAGTGTTTGTGACCAACGCTCCTACCGAAAAAATCACCACCTGGTTCGCGCATCATGGCTTCGGTGTCGACGACGGGCGTAGCACAGAGCCGGGGTCATCACGTTTGCGGGTTTATGGTCGCGCTGGCAAGCAACATTTGGGCGACAGTGGCCGTGCCATTAGCTTTGCTGGACGTAAGGTTTTTTGCGACCGTCCGCAATACCGCGAGGTCCTCGAGCGCGAATCGCCAGACTTAGTCATTGGCGACGTGCTATCTCTCGATTTAAGTCAGCCGTTAGCTATGCGCGTCGACGGCAACCCTGCGGCGCCGTCCGCAATTGGTGTCATGCATCTGCCTCACACTCCCGAGTGGGTGTTAGAATCTATCGGGTCTGCGCCACACGAGATAGATTATTT
>JAPYTC010000156.1 GCA_029941685.1 Planctomycetota bacterium
CCTAAAGACAAGTTGTGACGAATGCGAAAGCCAGAAAATACTTCGATTTCACCGCTGTCGAGTTGCACCGGAATCGCGAATTTAAACTCGCGGTCGGGACGGCGCAGTAACATATACAAATCTGGGTCGAGCCCGAGAAGTTGTGCAGCCTCGTCAAAACGTTCCATCATTGAAGCGAATGGATTGTCGTCAGATAAAGCAGGTGATGGAGCTTGTGGCTCTTCGATGGGGTTATTTTCGTTAGGCATACATACCTCTCATTTCGTGTGAGTAAGCAACTCGTTCTACTGCCAGGCAGTAAGCACCAATTCGTGCGCTTGTATTGTGGCGCTCAGATGAGGCGACCACGTCGTTAAAGGAATCGACCAAGATGCGCTCCATGCGATCGAGGACGTCCTTTTCCTCCCAGAAGTAGCCCATGCGGTTTTGCACCCACTCGAAGTAAGATACAGTTACACCGCCGGCGTTGGCCAAAATATCTGGCGCAACGAAAGTGCCGTTAGCTTCGAGAATCATGTCGGCTTCGTCTGAAGTAGGGCCGTTGGCGCCTTCAACAATAACCTTGGCCTTTATGTCGGCCGCATTGGCCGAAGTAATTTGGTTTTCGGTAGCAGCCGGAATGAGCACATCACATTCAAGTGTTAGCAACTGATCGTTGTCGATGTCCGTGGTGCCAGGGAATCCCTCGAGTTTGCCGTTTTCTTGCAGCCAATCGAGGACCTTCGGCATATCAAGCCCTTCAGGATTATGGATGCCGCCATACATGTCAGAAATGGCAATAACCTTATGCTTCATTTCGTGCATGAACTTGGCAGCTAGACCGCCAACGTTACCTGAACCCTGCACGACAACCGTGCAGCCTTCACTCGGCAGATTTTTATACTTGAGAGATTCGCGCGCGATAATCGCTACGCCCAAACCAGTTGCCTCCTTACGTCCGTGTGAACCGCCCAAACCGATTGGCTTACCCGTGACTGCCGCAGTGCAAGTTGCGCGCGTATGCATTGAGTACGTGTCCATGAACCATGCCATCGTTTGTGCATTGGTGTTCATGTCTGGGGCCGGAACATCGCGTTCGGGGCCGATGATGTCGAGAAGGCTGGCGGTGTAACGACGTGTGAGTCGTTCTAGCTCGCCATGTGACATGCGTCGCGGATCGCAGATGATGCCACCTTTAGCGCCACCGAATGGAACATTCACTACGGCGCACTTCCATGTCATCCATGCTGATAGTGCGCGCACTTCGTCGAGGTTGACTTGGGGTGAGTAACGAATACCACCTTTTGCAGGACCACGTGCGATTGAATGTTGAACGCGGTATCCAGTGAATACACGCAAAGAGCCGTCGTCCATGCGAACGGGGATAGATACAGCTAGCTCTTGAAAAGGTTCGGCGAGAATTTTGTAAACGCCAGCGTCGATAGAGATAAGGTCAGATGCCTTCTCAAGTCGCTTTTTCATTTGCAGGAACGGGTTTAGTTCGCCGTTTTCGTGATTTTCAGTTGCCATGATCGGCTAATGATTATGGGTAAAGGGCGGTAGGGTAAGCCCTGAATTCTACAAAGATTAAGTAGTTCTTCTTGCTTCAACAAGGGGGATTGTCGAAGATTACACTATGAGTTTGTCGCGAGACCCCAAAAAGTACAAAAAGGACTTCACATCAACGATTAGTCTCGATGATGGCCGGGTGTTGGCCTGTGAAAAAGACCTCGCCAATCTCAATAAATTGGGTCTAGATACCCTTGAGGGGGCTATGGCCTTTGTCGGGGATGATGTGGCACGAGATGCAGGATCACGCGTGACCTACCGTGTAAAAATCGAAGGCGAGGTCTGGTTCGTAAAAGTGCACAAACAAGTACCTTTAAGATCTCGTTTCGCCCTGGCTGGTCAGTGGGTAGTTAGTCCCGGTCACCGCGAATGGGATTCTGCCAATATGTTACGCCGCAATGGTTTTGACGTGCCACAGCCAGTTGCTTTTGGCGAGTCAATTAACTTCTTTAGCTGCCCGCGGCAATCTTTTGTGATTACCCGAGAAATTAAAGGGCCCACCCTAGAAGAATTATTGCTGGATGGTTATCCAGCAGTCGAGGGTAAAACCACACGCCAAGTTTCATTAGAGATTCTTGACGACATGGCGGGCATGATTAAGCGCTTTCATGTGTCAGGGTATTATCATAAAGATTTGTACTGTTGCCATTTGATAGTTGCGGTCGACGAGCACGAGAGCGAAAAACGTTGGGGGCAACCTCACTTCATTGATCTCGAACGGGTAGTGCGCGAACGCAAGCCGCATTTGCGTTGGTTGGTGAAAGATTTGGCAGCGCTTAACTTTTCGGCTCCGGCAACCGTTACTGCGACCGATCGCTGGCGTTTTCTGAAACAGTATTTGCCAAGTTATTCTGTGTCCGGAAGAAAGAAATGGGCGCGGGCAATTATTGCGAAGACCCAAAAAATTGCTAGTCACAGACCAAAGTACTTATGATGAAAATTCATGAAGTCGCTGCGCGTGACGGCTTGCAAAACGAAAAAATAATTTTTTCGACAGAGCAAAAAATTCATCTTCTCGAGTTGCTCGCACAAACAAAACCAGATTCGCTCGAAGTTACATCTTTTGTGCGCGCCGACCGTGTGCCGCAGTTCGCCGATGCCGTTGATTTATGCCACCGCTTAAAAGATGTCGAATGGCGCTCTGATATCCCGTTGGTAGGTTTAGTGATGAACATGCGTGGTTACGAGAATTTTAGCAGCAGTGGGCTTGATGCGATTACTGCTGTAATGGGCGCTAACCAAGAGTTCTCGCGTGCCAATTCAGGAATGAGTGTCGACGACGCTGTTGGTGTTAATGCTGAAATTGTTGCCGCAGCGCAAGGTGATGGTGTGCCGGTGAGAATGTACTTGTCCATGGCATTCGGTGCCCCAAATACGCCGGTCGAAAAAAACCTTGTCGGCGAGTTGCTCGCAGCTAGCGCTGAAATGGGAGTCGAACGCGTGGTGTTGTCTGATACTGTAGGTGTAGGGCGTCCTGATTTGGTAAGCGAAATGTTAGAGCTCGCGCTGAAGTACATGTCGGTAGATAAAATCGGTTTGCATATGCACGACACATACGGGCATGCTTTAAAGAATTGCGCTGCCGGTCTCGAACATGGCATCGAGTTCTTTGATGCCTCGGCTGGCGGAACAGGCGGATGCCCATTCGCTCCAGGTGCTAGCGGTAATTTGGCGACGGGTGCTTTACTCGATTTGGCGCAGCGCAGTAAGTGCGCTCCTGCTGATTCTTCGTTGGCCGCCATTGATAAGGCTAGCGACTTCTTGTCCTCGGTGCTAAATAAACCTTTGGCTCGCGGCGCTAAACTATGCCCATGAGTGATTCTTCCCTCGTCGAAGTAGTGTGTGATAACCATGTTGCGCACATAACTATCAACCGGCCAGCCGCGCGCAACGCGCTGAGCTTTCCGACGCTGCTACGGCTACGCGAAATATTAGCTGAGCTTGCCTCACGTAAAGATGTGTGGGCCGTCTCCATTACGGGGGCCGAAGACAAAGCATTCTGTGCAGGTGCTGATTTAAAAGAGCGTCGTGACATGAATGAACAGCAGGTCGTTGAGTTCGTGAAAAATATTCGCGCCACCATGAGTGATATCGCTAATCTGCCGCAACCGACATTGGCTATTATTAATGGTCACGCATTCGGGGGTGGCTGTGAATTGGCATTGGCGTGCGATCTGCGCATCATGAGTTCTCAGGCGCTCATTGGTCTAACCGAAACTTCTCTGGCTATTATCCCCGGCGCTGGAGGCTGTGTTCGATTGCCGCGTTTGGTTGGCGTCGCTAAAGCCAAGGAAATGGTGCTTCTTTCAAAGCGCATGCCTGCCAGCGAAGCGCTTGAATGCGGTTTGGTGAATCAAGTTGCCGATTCTGGTGATTTGACTGAGTCTGCAACGGCTATTATTGAGCAACTGTTGGCAAATGGTCCCTTAGCATTACAAGCTGCCAAAGCAGCTATCGATCTAGGAAACGACCTAGCGATTGACGATGCCTTAGAACAAGAAGCCGAGTGCTATTCGCGTATTATTCCTACTCGTGATCGCCTCGAAGCATTGGCGGCCTTTGCTGAAAAACGCAAGCCACGGTTCAAAGGCGAATAGCCTTACTGTATGCCCGCTGCGGTCATGTGGTATACCGCAAATGATGCTAACCAATGTTCGCCCATGAAGTGGCCACTAAAAACATAATCAAGTCCTGCTTGTAGGTG
>JAPYTC010000157.1 GCA_029941685.1 Planctomycetota bacterium
CCACCAACCCGCGCGATATCAAGGGCGCGGCAACTTTGACGCCAAATGTTTAGCCTGCCATTCAGGGATGCGCGACACACATCAGCTTGACAGCGACGAAACATCGTGCGTTAGCTGCCACATGCCGCGCATCAAACCCTTTGACTTACAAAATGTGACGATTGCCGATCATTTTATTCAGGCAAAGCCAGTCCCTCAAAATGATGTCGCATTTAAGTTAGTCGAAAGCGAGACTGGCGACTGGCAAACCTTCAGTTACCGTGGCGCCAATAATTATTCGGCACAATTAAGCACGGCGATCCAAGCAATGGCTTTGTTCGAACAAGGTCATACGCAGCGTGCGGCCGATATTTTCGCAACTCACCCTGCCCCTGGACAGCCACAAACAATTGCTCTGGCGCAGTTTCATTTCTTACGCGCACGCAGTTTGTATCAGGCTCAGCAACGACAAGATTCTAAGTTGGCTTATCGCGATGCCCTGCTTTACAACCCACAACATACTGCAAGCATGTTGAACCTAGCTACCTTGCTTGCCGAAGATGGCCAAGTCGATGAAGCACAAAATTTTGCTGAGCGCGTATCTGCAAGGTATCCTAACTCTGAAGCACCGTTTAACGTGTTAATCATTGTGGCCAATCACCGCAAAGATATGCAAGCAATGCGAGTGGCGGTAGAGAAATCGCTAGAATGTAATCCGCAACAACCTGCAATTCAGAGGGTGAGCAGTCAGTTAAATGAACGCAATTTATAGTCATCGTCAAACAGCCTGTTGGGTACCTCTCACTTGCGCTGTTTTTATTGTTGCTGCAATCCTCGCCTTCTTTGCGGAAGGCATGCATCCCGTTAGCGTTGCCATAGCTGCTCCCGGACTCCTCATTTACTGGTTATTCGATGGACTGCTAGTCGAAGTCAGCGACACACACCTTATATTAAAATTCGGGCATGGGCCCATTAAAAAAATTATTGCGCGCGACCAAATCGCCGGCGCCAATCCAGTGCGTAATAAAGCTTATTACGGTTGGGGCATTCGACTCACACCCCATGGCATGCTATGGAACATATACGGACTAGACGCAGTCGAACTCACTTACCTTAATGGCAAGCGTTTTAGAATCGGCAGCGACGACGCTAAAGAGTTGTTAACCTCAATATTAAAGCGGCCTTAAGCGGCCATGAGCCATCCAAATGTGCCTGCTGTAACTAAGGAATACAAGAGGCCGTCGACAACAAATTTGATCGCAACTTTTGCTGGTGTCCCAGCCCAGACGTAGTTGTGAATGTAACCAAAAGAGTATGCGCAAAAAGCTGTTACTCCGGTGAGGCGAAATATATGGATGTAATCATATGGGGTGCTTGAAGCAAATGTTGTTACATAGGCACACATTACGCTAATCACTAACGACAGGCCAAACCACTTGACAAGCGCGCTGCCCATGTGAAAAGAATTACCCGCCATGATGGTCACACGCCCCACTGGACCTTCGTTCATTTTGGCGCAGTATTCTGGTGATTTCATTTCTTCCATTGATGCAGAATACGGCATCATATATTCGCCAGGTTCGTCGCCGGCGTCACGCAAAGCGCGCATCACATCGGCCTCGGCTTTTAACCCTTGACAGTCGGAACCATGCCAAGCGACAAGAACAGTGTGTAACACAGAACTAACAATGAACACAAACACAGCCGACACTAGTATCGGCATCCACAATTCGATGATGAAACTCATTAAGGCAGAATACTGCGCCAACAACTCACTAACAAGCTTTTTCCATGATACCGACCAGAACATCTTGGACGGCATTGGCCACGTCGGCGCCATCAGCAGCGTCAAACATGGTGAGCATTGCTTGCGGCGCGATGGTGGCAAGATAAGTTTGGCCATCTTTAGCGTAAATCGAAATGCGACAAGGCATAGCCGCCGCAATATTTATATCGAGACTTAGCATGCTCTTGGCAAAGTTCGGTTCACACATTTCAATGATGCGCACTGAGCTCTCAAATTCGACACCTTTCTTGGCCATAGTGGCGTTAACGTCGTGCCTTGCCTGAATACCAAAGCCGGCAGCAACGGTGGCTGCTTCTACAGCAGCCACCGCGTCATCGACGCTTAATGAAGATTTAAGTGTAATGATGGGTGATTCCATGCACTGATTATAGGTTATTAATCAGAAAATGGTCTGCGGTATTAGTAGGATCAACAATGCCACCGTAGTTGGGGACGTAATAATCAAGATCTAAGTCGCCGTCCGCATCAAAAAGCTTGCCGTAGTAAGAGATGAAGGTGGTGAAAGGACCCAGCACCCAAAAGTTAGGGTCTTCAGCAAACTCACCGATTGCCCCACCCTGCGCACCGCCCTGATTCAAGAACAACACTGGCCTGCCCACAAATGGGAAAGCACCATTTCCGAAAAATTCATGTGGGTGAATAATTACGTCTTGATCACCATCAAGATCGACGTCGCCCGTTTCGATACCCAACCGGATACCAAGATGTTCGTGAAGTACATCAGGAAACAGTGTTGGTGAATCATAAAACACTCCCGGATTTAAAGCACCGTAGTTGAGCAGCATATCGCCCGAATCATCAGGAGACACTGACAAGTGACTGTTTGCGACAATCAAGTCGAGGAAACCGTCGTTGTTAACGTCGACAAACTGTGCATCCGAGCTTTTATCACCGATACCGTTATTCATTTGAGGCAAGCGAGTTAAAGACTCGTCAACAAAGTTGCCTGTGCCATCGTTAATCAAGAGTATGTTGAGCGCACCATCGACACTATCGGTACGTGACATATAGATGTCATTGTCGCCGTCACGGTCGACATCACCTAACTCGATTGATGTAGTCTCCTCGACAGTGTTGTTAAAAGTTTCAGATTCAAAAGTGGTGTTTAGGGTGAATATTCCGCCGTTATTATTAAACAACGCCATCGACTGCACCCCCCCAGATGAGGTCAGTGTGCCGCCCTCACTCATCAACAACTCAGCGTAACCATCGCCATCAATGTCGCCCCAAGCAAAATTATTGGCACTATTTAAAGTGGAAACAAATTCTTGCTCGAAGCTGAACACACCAGTGCCGTCGTTTGAATATAAACGAGTTGGATACGGGAAAGCGGTCATCGAATCGATGCCACCGCCAGCAACAAAATCTTGGTCGCCGTCTAAATCGTAATCGCAAAACGAAACAATAAATGCAGCCTCGGTGCTAACACCGGCAAAAGAACTAGCTGTGATGTCTGTAAAATTACCGCTACCATCATTTTGGTAAACGAGGATACCACCTGCCGACATCATACTTCCCGCGTCTGCGATCACGAGGTCTAAGTCGCCATCGAGGTCGATATCTACTGGGCTGACCGATGCGGCCGCACTCATCGCTGCGGACATTGGCAATGCCGATGTTCGATCTTGCCAAGTCGTCGTGTTGGACGACTCGCCAAGCAAGCCAACCACTTTGGACGACTGAAATTTACCCGTTGGGTTTTTTACGAAGGCCTGCATGGCAAAGCGCGAGCCTGGCCACGCCACTGGCGGCAAATTGACACTGAATTGGTAAATGCCGCGCGAATTCAATTGACCGCGAAAGATACGAATGGGTTGTACGAGTTGCAAGCCTAATATTGCACTATGAGTCGCAACAATCGGCGTTCCAGCAAGCACAATGGCCTGTTCTCCTGGATAATCTCCGCTAACTCGCACCTCTAATGTGGTACCACCATACAGACCTGTAGTCTCAATAAGGGGTTGTTGCGCGGATAGCATTGCACATGTGAACAGACCAACAAGGGCCTTAACTGTTGTATTTGTGATGTTTTTCATGGTTTTATCACGCCGACTCAAACAAAATGATATTGAGTCTCATTAGTGGCGCGGGCGAATTATAGCTCGCCTACCACCTATTGAGACTCAATATCATTAATATTTAAAACAAGGCTTTATATTTCACAAACGGTAGTCCCGTTGTTCGCCACGTACTCTTTAAATAGAGCTGACAGCTTCGTCGCAACCGGCCCCATATTGCCGTCACCGATTTTGCGGCCATCCACTTCACCGATTGCTGCTATTTCGCCCATGGTGCCGGTGCAAAACATTTCATCAGCACGGTACACCGCTGTAAGTGAAATGTCGGCAACTTCGCAGACAATCTTATTGGCGGCGCAGATTTTTATTACGGTGTCGCGAGTTACCCCCTCTGGGCAGGCGCGCGTTGTTGGAGTGCGCAACACCCCAC
>JAPYTC010000158.1 GCA_029941685.1 Planctomycetota bacterium
GATTCGTCCGACGTCATCGATTAATACAGCCCTTTACCATCGTTATGAAGCGATTTCACGCAAGCGCGTAGAAGAAAAATCCGGCAACCGCTTGGGTTACATTCATATTGAGTCGATGAGTACCGAGCCACTACTCGAATTCCAGCGTAAACTTTTTGCAGCTGGCGAGGGTAAAGAGGGTCTATTGATTGATGTCCGTGAAAACGGTGGTGGTTGGACTACCGACATGGTTTTAACAATGCTAACCACGCGTAATCACGCTTTTACAATCCCGCGCGGTGGAGGAGTGGGTTATCCACAAGGACGTCGTGTTTTTGCGACATGGACCAAGCCGGTAGTGGTGTTATGCAACGAAAACTCTTATTCAAACGCCGAGATTTTTTCATGGTCAATCAAAACTCTCGGACGAGGAAAGATTGTGGGCAAGAAAACTTATGGTGCGGTGATTTCGACCGGTGGCGCGACCATGCTTGACGGTAGTTTTGTCCGAATGCCGTTCAGAGGTTGGTATGTCAACGACGAAAATAAGACGAACATGGAGCTAAACGGTTGCCCTCCAGACTTCGAAGTAGAAAACCTACCCTCAGAGTACGCTAATGGCGAAGATAGTCAATTAGATAAGGCTATTGAGGTAGGTCTTGAGAGCATTAAATGATATGATGACTAGCATGAAATCAATCTTACTCTTGCAGCAATCAACGATTGCAACTGATTCGGGTAACTTCCTTTTAGACTGGTTCGCCAATTCCATGTTTTCATGGCAGTTTTGGATGCTTATTACCGTCGTCTTGCTTATAGGCGAAGTGTTCACTTTAGGCTTTTTGCTTGGTGCGCTGATGCCAGGTTCTATTTTGGCGGGGATTGTCTCCGCGCTAGGATTCGGAATGAACGCTCAATTACTAGCCTTTTCGGTCGGCGTAATTGCCGGTCTTGCTTTTTTGAGACCACTGTTCTTGAGAAAGATGATTGACGGCAATGAGCCGTCAAATGTCGATGCTCTGGTTGGTTCTTCCGCAAAAGTCATCTCTGATATTGCCGATGGTGAACCTGGATATGTGAAAATCGCGTCCGAAGAATGGCGCGCGCGTTCAACAGACGATCATCAAGTCGGCGAAACAGTCAATGTGGTCAGTGTCGAAGGCAACACCTTACTCGTAAAATAATAAACTCATAAATCATGCAACCAGTAATCATCTCACTAGTAGTACTCGTAGTAGTACTCGCGCTAAAGGGTTTGCGCATTGTGCGTCAAGCCGAAGTCGTTATCGTTGAGCGTCTCGGACGTTTCAGCCGTATTCTCGCTCCAGGAATCAACATTATTTGGCCGTTCGTTGATCGCCCACGCCAGGTTCAATGGCGCGGCGGCTTGTCCAAAGGAAAGTCAACACGCATTGTTATGGCTTCCGCTATTGATATGCGCGAGCAGGTTTTCGATTTCCCCGAGCAGTCCGTGATTACAGCTGACAATGTTGTCATATCCGTGAATGGTTTGCTTTATTACCAAGTCACTGATCCTAAGCGAGTCGCTTACGAGGTGGCATCATTGCCAACAGCGATTGAAAAGCTTGCGCAAACGACTTTGCGTAATATTATCGGTGAAATGGAACTCGATACCACCTTGTCTAGTCGTGATTTAATCAACGGGAAAATGCGTGAGGTTCTTGACGAAGCTACCGACAAGTGGGGCGTCAAGGTTAACCGTGTCGAGTTGCAAGACATCTCTCCGCCACATTCTGTGCAAGAAGCAATGGAAAAGCAAATGCGTGCCGAGCGTTCTAAGCGTGCTACAATTCTCGAAGCTGAAGCCGAAAAGTTGGCTAAGATCTTGCGCGCCGAAGGAGAGCGTGATGCCGAGATTGCCGAGGCCGAAGGAGAGCGTCAAGCTCGAATTTTGCGTGCACAAGGTGAAGCCGAAGGTCTTGGCATTGTGCGTGTCGCGCTAGAAGGCGTTGAAGCTAACGCCGCACAATATCAAATCGCATTAAATTACCTCGAGACCCTTGGCTCTTTAGCAGCGAATGGACGTGGTGATAAGACGGTGTTCTTGCCGTTCGAGACTGCAAATGTCCTTGGCGGGATTGGCTCAATAAAAGAATTGCTGGGGCATTCGTCAGACAATAGCGTTGATGGTTCACCACCACCATTGCCGCGCTAATGGTCGCATCCAATGCGTCCCCGGCACTTGAGATTAACCAGCTTGGATTAAGGCTAGGGCGCAAACCGGTTTTGCACGACGTCAGCTTACGCGTCGAACCCGGGTCGTTATATGGTTTGCTCGGTCGTAATGGTGCGGGCAAAACAACTACCATGCGCGCAGCTTTAGGTTTGAAATCCTTCTCTACAGGAAGTATTAAGTTGTTCAGTTGCGATGTGCGGCAAATTCATAAAATGCCACAGATGCTTGGGGTTGCCTTAGATCCTCCGGGCCTCGACGACACTTTAAGTGTGCGCCAAAATTTAGAGCTTGCCCAAATTCGCGGCGGAATTACGGGTGGCCGCAGTATCGACGAGGTGCTTGAATTGGTTGGTCTGACCCACCGACAGCACAATTACGGTTCGCGTCTATCTCATGGTCAAGGCCGTCGTGCTGCGGTCGCGCGCGCTTTACTCGGCGAGCCGGAGTTGCTGTTATTAGACGAGCCGTTGTCCGGATTAGATCCACAAGGCGTCGAAAGGATGCTCGCGTTGTTTCAAACTTTGTCACAGGACGAAGGTAAGACCGTGGTGCTTTCGAGTCACCATTTGCGCGAAGTGCAACACATCTGTACTCATGTTGGTTTGATTGACGATGGCCATACTTTGCTCGAAGGCGAAACTCCGGAGTTGCTGGCCACAATGCCAAGCCACCTCGAGGTGCGCACTAGCGATCCGATGTCGGTTGCTAAATTATTGACAGCGAACCACATCGCCGATGTTGCCGTTGAGGCTAATGTCGTAACTGCAGTCATCGACGTCGAGTTTAATCGCGAGCGAGTGCTACGTCAGTTGCTCGACGCCAACTTGCCAGTTTCCGAATTCTTCGTAAATGCATCGACGCTTGTCGACGTTTTCCAACATGCCGTGGATGCTTACGACCACAGAGGTGACCATGTCTAGTTTCAGCCGCGCCCTTGCTGGCGAGCTTTACTTGTTTAGCCATCGGCGTTCCATTCGCATTGCGCACCTTGCAGTGTTTCTGCTGTCGTGTGTTTTAGTGGTGATCAATCTTGGATTGGTGACTGCCGCCGCCGAATTGAAGGGTGCCGAGTTGATTGAGATGTCGGCTTACAATTTCTGGCCGCAGTGGTCAGCAGCAACTCATACTTGCATGTATCTAGTGGAACTATTGGTGGTGTTACAAATCGCTGGTGCGCTTCCGCACGAAGTTGCGTCTGCTGCGACTCGCGATCCATTGTCTCGTCGAATATCTCGTACTTCGTTGATTATGGCGCGCTCTACAGTTGCAGTGTTGTTGCCCCTAACGTTGTTTGCCTGCGCCTTAATAGGCTCGGCATTAACTGCGGCATGGTTGTTCGACGCCGGCGACATCATCGAAGGCAACCAAGTGCTGGTTTCAGTTGCCGACTTAGGCCTTGATAAGGCATTGTATAAATCGATGTTACACGCAGTGTTGCCCTTGATAACTTTGTCTGTAATTGCTTCTGCATGCGGCGCAATATTCAAACGAGCAGTGTTGTCGGTAGGGGTCTGCTTCGTGATGGTAATGTCACCAACGATGTTCTATTCTGATTTCAAAGAGCAATTACCGTACTACTTCGCCGACTTCTTACCAGCATTCGGACCAGACTCATTCCTCAACCAAACCGCCCAGTTTTCTGCTGGTGACAGCACGTTCTTTTCTGTAGAGTACGAAGAGATGGCTGCAATTGGCTGGGTTAGCCCTTTGCCTTATTTGGCGGCGGCTGTACTTCTATCTATTCTTTTCTTCCGTAAGCGGTCTTTGTAATGCGATTTCTTCTCATCTCTTTTTTGCTAGTCAGTTGTACCTACACCGTGCAGCCAGCCGACTTGCCACCTTCTTTTTACGGGATTGACGTCGCCGAGGCAATCACTAGCAGCGAATCAGCGTTTCTTGGTGTTGAGGTATCGTTGCTGCAATCTGCAGATGTCTTTTCCTTAGATGTGCAACCCGGAATACAAATAAAAATTGTTGCCGAAGAGTCGCCGGCTGCTAATGCAGGTATTCGCGCTGGCGACATCTTATTAAGTTACGAG
>JAPYTC010000159.1 GCA_029941685.1 Planctomycetota bacterium
CAACTAAGTAGAGCCTTCATACCCCCTACTATGCAAATACTGTGCCATCGAAAAACCATGGTAATGGGATTAAGAGTTCCGGTTACGGAACGATTCGAGGAGACGCTGAGCGACACCACTACTAATTGCTTCGCTCGCCTCGGCAATACATGTCGCCACGGATTCATTTGGCTTGGCTAAAGAAATCATCAGACCCGCACTTAGCAAAGTCGAAGACAATGCAGGACTTGCTACCCCAAGTAGAATTTGATTGGTTACATCAGTCGATTCGCGCAAATGGTCATCAGATTCAAACGATGGCTCTTCAGACTCAAACAAACCGACATCGCCCGGGTGAATTCTCAAGGGTGCTTTGACGCCATCAATAACTCGCATGCCGCGAGTGGTCTCTAGAGTCGATGGATCAATTGAACCATCAACCCCTTGCACAATCAAGGCATGGCGATGCTGCAAGGACTCTTGAGCGTTGGCCGCGATGCCCAATACCGGACCAGGGACAGCTGCTGACATCGCGCGACAGCCATCTGGCACTAACAACTTAGTGACTACATCGGGAATACCCCGTAGCAGGGTTTCGTCTTCAACGCGCTGCAAGCGTTGCCAGCCGTCGTCGGCTATTGTTGGGTTCCAACAAGCCAGTGGGCCGTTACTAAACATAGACTCAACATGCTTCGCGTCGCCGGTCAACTCTCCGCAAATCGTTTGCCATAAATCTCCGGGGGATAAACCGCCCCATCTCAATCCTGGCGACGCCTGTAGTAATACGGGGACGCCCGCCGCCGCCGCAACTGCCGCAGCTGCTAAACCAAGTGGTGGAGCATTGCGTTTGCCGGCGCGACTAGTTGCAATAACGATACAATCATCCGGTAATTGCGGAAAATCTATTCGGGACCGCGCCGCACGCGCAGCTCCCACCAACTCTTCGGCAGTAGTGCCCTTGCTACGCATGATGCTCAAAAACACAGCTAACTGCGCATCGCTACCGGCACCGTCTAGAAACAAGTAAAATAATTCTTGAGCCTCAGACTCGCTGAGATTGTAAATTCGGCCACCAGTAACAGCGCCAATAATACGCTTCAACCAAGGGCGGATTCGATCAGACATTTACTCTTGCTCTATTACTTTTAGAAATGTTTTGTGCACGCGCTCGACGTGCCCTTTAACGCGGCAGTTATCCCACATAGCTACTATCTTACCCGATGGGTCGATGATAAAGGTGCAGCGAACATGTGTTTGATACTGCGAGCCGCCGCGCTTGACTTCGCAAAAGGAACCGTACTTGCTAGCGACTGAACTTGAACGATCACTTAACAACGGAAAAGGTAAGCCAGATTCGGCGCGCATTTCAGCCAACTGGGCAGTTGGCATATTACTAATGCCAACTAAGAAGCCGCCTGCGCTTTTGAAATCGTAAAGGTACTTATTAAAGTCAGCCGCGCCGGCGCGGCACGAATTAGTGGTATGGGCCGGACAAAAGAAAACAATCAACCACCGCCCACGATGTTCGGTTAAGCGAAAACGCTGACCTTGATCGTCTTTGAGGGTAAACGCTGGAGCGCGCTTCCCGAGGGAGAGTTTAGGGTTTGCCAATGAAGTGACTAGGGATTATCGACTACTTCCGGAGCGTCGATATTAGTCACTTCTTGGTTTTCGTCAATCACTTCTTCGGTTTCTTCGGTTTCTTCAATCTCTTCGACTGCTTCAACCACTTCGTCTTCAGCGCGCGGGCGGATATGGGCAAAATACGATGCCTTCTGCTTGTCATACATCAACTCGCCATCGACTACTGCCCACTGCACAAAACTGCGGTAATGAAAAAGGTCGCCATCACAAATGATTATGTTAGCGTCTTTACCGACTTCGATGCTGCCCATGCGATGATCTACACCGAGAATTTCTGCGGCATCAATTGTTATCGAGCGCAATGCTGCGTCTTGTGGCAAACCGCCACGAATCGCAAACGCTGCTTCCATTGGCAAAGTCATTAGGTCACGACCCGCAAGGCCCATTAAAGAAATTGAATTCTCACCTGGAAGGATTGCGAACTTTACGCCATGGTCCCAGAGCAATTTTGCATTTTCAATCGTCCAACCACTCGGACGATTTAAATCGTCACTTGCCCATTTTTTGTTACGCGGCACAATAATCAGCCGTGCGTTAACACGTCCGAGTCGGCCAGCGCAGGCCCATGCTTCTTGGCCACCAAAGATGACTGACTGCATTGGGTATTCTTCGAGCAACTCGCAAGTCGCCAACAAGTCTTTAAGAGTGTTCGCTGAGATACGCGCAGTGGCCTCACCTTTAAGCAAGGATAAATATTCCGATTTAATATCTTTAGCCTCTGGCTCGTCGCCAGCATCTTCGCCCATTGAATCAGTTAGTTTCCAATTACGGTGCAGACGCATGTAATCGCGCACTTTCGAAAACTCATCACGAACGCGACGGCGTCCGGCTGGTGAAGTTGATGAGTAGTTAAGGTTTACCCAATTTGTCGGGCCGACCAACACGTTATCTATAGTGCCGTGCTTGAGTTTAGCGACCATGCCGCCGTTTTGCAAAACAGTAATGCCACCCGCTAAAGCTAAATCTAGATTCAGCTTATATGGGTCGTAAGAATCGGCGATGTCGACGCCACGACCGTTAATCACCCCATAAGCCTCTGTTGCGATTAACCCGGGGTAGACCTGCATGCCTTTGGCGTCAATGATCTCTGCGCCATCAGGGATACGTACGCGCTTACCTACTTTAAGAATGCGTGAGTCTTTACAGAGCACCACGCCTTTCATGATGACACCGTCGCTTACCGTATGGATATCACCACCGACAATCGCTAAGTAACTACTGTCTTGCTGAGCAGCGAGGTTGGCGCTAAACAATAGTACCATAATTAATTGAGAGATTAGTTTCATCGTTGTTGCTCTAATTCGAATTGCTCACGGTTGAATTTTTCTTCGCCGTCTAACACTAGGCTAGTGACTTCAGTAAATGGGTCGAACACATCGCCGCTCCAGATTACAAAGGAAGCCGGCATACCGGCGACAAGGGTACCCATCACTTCTTCTTGACCAAGTGCAATTGCTGGCTCGAGTGTTATTGCGCGAAGGGCAATGCCTTCATCAAGTCCTGTAACTAACAAGCGGGAGATGTAGGTGCGGAAAACTTGCACCCCGTAAACGCTATTCGTCACAGGAGAGAGTACTAGCTTTTCGCAACCAGCGGCGACCAATTCGGCAGCTACGTTGATGCGATTGCGAGTATATGGCAAGTAACTCATACGCGCCTGAATATCTACTCGCACCTTAGCAGCGACGATGCTATCAATAACTTCGTGCAAATTAGTTGTGCTGCCCATGCTGAACACAACCTCGTATGCTTCCTCGCGGTCTTCCATAAGTTGCTGCCAGTGCAACCAATCAGAAGCCGAACGCATATGTACTTGAGCGACGCGTTCATGGCGCGCCCAATCAACAAATGCCTGCTCGTTGTCGTCTATCTTCGGCGCCTCAAAAGTTTCAGCAGGAGCTCCATCTTCCTCTTCTCCATTATTTCCATTTTCATCTTCGCCATCTTCACCATTTTCTTCCTTCACACCTTCGCCGTCAGCTTTGGCCTCTTCGGCAGCCTTCTTTTTCGCTTCTTGCTTTTCTTCCCATTCTTTACGGGCTTTCTTCCAATCTTTCTCAGCTTGAATTTCGTTTTCAATGGCCTCTTCGGCAGATTTTATACCACCGCGAATCAACTTCTTCGCAGAAGCGCTAGTTGCCATATTTAATTTAAGATGTAAATCGTCAACCAAAGTCTCAGGACGCTTTGAAGTCGCCTCAACCTTCAATACAGATGTACGACCTGGAGCTCCACTGCCCGGAGGATCTATCGCCACCATGCCTACACCGTACTGCCACAACTCTTCGGCCCACGAGTCGTCTAACCACAAAGAGTCTGCAGCAATAAAACGCGAGTTGTTGCCGCCACCACGACGGTCGCTTTGTAAAAAATTAGCATGCGACAACACCAACGGCGGAGTCATCACTGATCCGGTACCGCGCAAGTCATAAACAGTCGCGTGTTCAGGAACAACTACCGCCTTGCCAATGCGCTCTATTACACCGTCGCGCACTAACACTGTAGCATTAAGTACAGCATCTCCATCCAGCGTTTCAATACGATCGAGGCGATAGACTGCGACACGTCCGACTGG
>JAPYTC010000160.1 GCA_029941685.1 Planctomycetota bacterium
GTACCACGCCGTCCATAACATAAGAGTCTGGAGCTAGTTGCCCCAAAGCACCACCCGCTCCTTTGCGACCCTTCCATAGTAGGGCTCTTTCAGCAGGCGTATTGGCTAGTTTTACGCTTTGCGCTTGTGTGTCCTGAAAACACTTTTCGGCCAAAGCTTGTTGCGTTAAAACATGATGTTGGTCACCTTCAATCTCGACAATCAACACTGCGCCCGCATCGCGTGGCAGGCCAGAGCGGTAAATTGAGTCTTCAACTGCATTGATGGCCTGGCGATCCATGACTTCGAGAGCAACGGCTTCAATGCCCTTTCTTACAATTTCACTAACGCAATCGCATGCATCATCAATACTTGAGTAGGCGACTAAAGAAGTGCTCACCGTTTGCGGAAGAGGAATTAAGTTTAAATGTATTTCAAGTGCGATTGCAAGTGAGCCTTCACTGCCGCAAAACAGACCTCGCAGATCAATACCAGTATTTGCATGTGCGGGGTGTCCCCATGTTTCGACGCTACCATCGGCAAGGACCACCTTTAGCTGTCGAATATGATGAGTAGTCGTGCCGTGTCGAAAGCACATCGGTCCGCCAGCGTTTTCGGCGACATTGCCGCCGATGGTGCATACCGACTGTGAAGCAGGGTCGGGTGCAAAACGCAAACCAAATTCAGCGACGTGTTGGCTTACCTTGGCGTTTACTACTCCGGGCTCGACGATAGCCACGCGACTTTGTGGGTCAATGTTTACAATATTATCGAGGCGATTGAGGCCAATGATGACGCCGCCGCGTGGCACCAGTGCACCTGCTGACAATCCAGTACCCGCGCCACGTGCGGTGAAGCAAACGTTTGCTGCTGACAATATCTTTACGCAATCAATTACTTGCTGCTGATTGCTCGGCAGCACCACGGCGGCGGGCTCGCAACGAAATAAAGATAATGCGTCTGACTCGTAAGCGAGTAAATCAGCTGCACTTGTTAGGACGTACTCGTTGCCAACAACTTTCGCTAACTGCTGCAACCAGATCATGAATCATTGACGTTGATCTTGGGGAACCAACGCGGCGTCCGCTCTTTGTAACGAGTGTAGCCATCGCCAAAGCTAAGCTCGGCATCACGTTCTTCGATAGGTGCGACTAATGCGATCCATGAAGTGCACACTATGATTAAGAGTAGGCGGTCGGCGCTCACCTCAGGCATCGCCCACAGCATAAGCAAGAAGCCTAGGTTCATCGGCTGCCGAATGATTGAGTAGGGCGGAAGCGCGACGAATTGCTGCTTAGGTGTAGAGCGACCTGCTTCGATGGCGCGTAAATGTGGCAGAGCGGCTAGTCCGCCTGCGCCGATTACAAACGCGCTGTAAATCACTAAACCAAGGCCAAGAAGTTGCACCACAATAAACGTTGTCGCAACAAAAGCTGAATCGCCGGTCGTCCAAAGCATAGGGCCGCAGGACTGCCAGCAGAAGACTAGCAGGCATAAAGTGATGCCACTGATGAGTACATACAACGGCCGCTCTGCTTCAGGCCCGAACGGTTTGTTGAGCCATTTGCGCCCAAGTCCGCGTGCAAAAAATGTGTGGCTAGCGATGAAAATGATGAGGAACAGCAAATCGTTTAATAACAACTTGATGCCAGCGGCGAGATGGTCGCTTTCTTCGACTCCGATTAGCAACCGCGAGAATCCCACGACCCCAAATATAGATAGCAGCGGCCCTATTGATAGCCATACTGCCAGGCCGACACGACGGGTGGGCTTGCTTTCGACGGGCTCTTGAAAAACATCAGGGACTGGCTCGACACGCCGTTGTTTGCGTGAGGAGCTAGTCCTTAGAGTGTCTTGTGACATGAACTAAACTACTTAGCCCGTGAAATAGTCTTGGCTTGCATAAACAGCAACAGGTAGTCGCGTCCGCCGGCCTTTGAGTCTGTACCTGATAAGTTAAACCCACCAAAAGGATGGGCTCCTACTAAAGCGCCAGTGCATTTGCGATTGAGGTAAAGATTGCCACAGTGTAGCTCGACACGTGCGCGCGCGATTTTGTCTTCGTCTTTACCGAAGTAAGCTCCGGTTAAGCCGTAGTCGGAATCATTTGCCGCTTCGACACCTTCTTCAAAAGAGTCTACTTTGTGCACAGCGATAACTGGCGCAAATAATTCAGTCTTGAAGATATAATCTTTACGTTGCACGCCGGTAAAAACAGTAGGCTGCAAGAACCAACCATCTTCGCTTGCGCGCTCGCCACCAGCAACCAATTCGTTGCCGTTTTTCTTGGCTTCTTTGATGCCCTTTAGCGCGCCTTTGAGTGCGGCTTCGTTGATCAAAGCACCAACGTAGTTTGCCTCGATACTTGGATGGCCGACAGTAGTCGCCTCAACAAGCGGTAAAAACTTCTCCATGAATTCGTCGTGAATTTTAGAGTGCAGGATTAGGCGTGACAATGCAGAACACTTTTGTCCAGAGTACCCAAAGCCCGCAGCGTGTGAACCAGCAACTGCAGCGTCGACGTCGGCGTCTTCGTCGATGAACATAAAGTCTTTGCCACCCATTTCAGCGACCACGCGCTTAAGCCAAATTTGACCGTCTGGTGTTTGACCTGCTTTTGCGTAGATTTCTTTGCCGACTTCGGCGGAGCCTGTGAACGAAATGAAGCGAGTAAGTGGGTGCTCAACTAGAGCTCCACCAACTTCTACTCCGCTACCTGGGCAGAATTGCAGAACGCCAGCGGGCAGGCCAACTTCTTTCATCAAGTCGATGAACATACTAGCGATACCAGGGCTTTCGGATGCAGGTTTCAATACCACAGTGTTTCCGGAGACGATTGCCGCAGTACACATGCCCACTAAAATGGCGAGCGGGAAATTCCATGGCGGAATTACTGCGCCTACACCCAACGGGATGTAAATCATTTCGTTGTTTTCGCCAGCAACCGGAGTGATCGGTTGCGTGCGCGCATAACGCAATGCTTCGCGCGCGTAGAACTCCATGAAGTCGATAGCTTCTGCTGTGTCACCATCTGCTTCGGCGCGGGACTTGCCCACTTCGTAAGTCATCATCGCTGAAAAATCGTGCTTACGCAAGCGCATGATACGAGCAGCTTTGAAGAAAAACTCAGCACGTTCTTCTGCAGAACGCTTCGACCATTCGACAAAAGCCTTTTGCGCACCAACCATCGCACGCAATGCATCATCCCGGTTACCCTTGGCGCAATTCGCCACAACACGGGAGGTCAAGGATGGGTCGGTTGATTCGAAAGTGCCACCGCTGCCTTCGCAATCTTCGCCGTCTATCCATAGACGGCACACAACGGGGAAGCTTGCCTCGGTCTTGGCTAGCGCATCGTTGTAGGCGGTACGATTTTCGTCAGTCGAAAAATCAGTGAATGGCTCGTTAGTGAACGTAGTAATTTCTGAGGTGGTTTGCATGATTAAATTGGGGACGTAATGTTTGTCGCGCCTATATTATGCCTAAATTCTTGCATTTTTGTATCACTTCGATCGGCATATGCTTGTTTACGTACTTTTTTCCTTACGGGAGGAATAAGCGGCGGCAATAAGCCAAATTCGGCCTTCATCGGCTGAAATGATGTGGACGGCGCCTCACTAATGTGGTGGCATAGTGCACCGAGTAAAGTTTCGCGGGGTGGAGTGACCAAGGGCTGATTGTTAATCAAGCGAGTCATGTTTAGCGCAGCGATTAGTCCGCTGCCGATATTGCCAAGATATCCCTCCATACCGGTAATCTGCCCAGCAAAGAACAGCCCTCGCTGATGACGAAACTGCATCGTTGAATCGAGCATCTGCGGTGCATTAAGAAAAGTATTGCGATGCATAGAGCCGAGTCGCGCGAATTCAGCGGATTCCATGCCTGGCAAAGTACGCAAAACTCGTTCTTGCTCACTGTAGGTTAAATTGGTTTGGAAGCCAACAAGGTTGTACAGACTTCCCTGTAAGTTTTCTTTACGTAATTGAATGATGCCATAAGCCCAGCGTCCGGTGAGCGGGTCGTCAAGGCCAACCGGACGCATGGGGCCGAAACGTAATGAATCACGTCCGCGTGCAGCGATAATTTCGACCGGTAGGCAGCGTTCAAAAAATTGTTTCGCTTTAGGGTCGTTTGCTTCAAAGTCTTTTAGTGCGTGCTTCTCGGCATTCAGTAGCTCATCGACAAATGCGTAGTACTGCTCTTTGTTGAGC
>JAPYTC010000161.1 GCA_029941685.1 Planctomycetota bacterium
AATCAGTCGGTAACGCTAAAGCTTCGTCGAGTGAATTGGTATGCAACGATTGGGTGTGCCCTTGCGTGGCAGCCATCGCTTCGATGCAAGTCCGCGTAACGTTGTTGTAAACATCTTGCGCGGTCAGCGACCAACCCGAAGTTTGCGAATGAGTGCGCAACATTTGCGACTTTAGGTTTTGCGGATTAAACTCGGCAACCATTTCTGACCACATTAAACGCGCCGCCCGCAACTTAGCGACTTCACTGAAGAAGTCCATGCCGATTGCCCAGAAGAAACTTAGGCGAGGCGCGAATTGATCGATATCTAAACCGGCAGCAATACCCGTGCGTACGTATTCGAGACCATCGGCTAAAGTAAACGCCAATTCTAATTCAGGAGTAGCACCGGCCTCTTGCATGTGATAACCGGAAATCGAAATGCAATTATACTTCGGCATATGCTCGGTGGTGTACTTGAAAATATCGGCAATAATACGCATCGATGGCGCCGGAGGATATATGTAAGTATTGCGCACCATGAATTCTTTAAGAATATCATTTTGAATGGTGCCAGTCAGTTGTTCGGGCTTAACGCCCTGTTCTTCGGCAGCCACAATGTACAACGCCAAAATCGGCAACACTGCACCATTCATAGTCATCGACACCGACATCTCATCAAGCGGAATCTTGTCGAACAAAATGCGCATGTCAAGAATCGAATCAATCGCCACCCCCGCCATGCCGACATCGCCAGTCACTCGTGGATTATCAGAATCGTAGCCGCGATGAGTCGCCAAATCGAATGCAATCGACAAACCCTTTTGCCCGGCCGCCAAGTTGCGGCGGTAAAAAGCATTCGATTCAGTCGCCGTAGAAAAACCGGCGTACTGGCGAATCGTCCATGGACGATTAACATACATCGACGCGTAGGGGCCGCGTACAAACGGTAATTCGCCCGGCGCGCTGCCCATGTGTGGGTAAGGGTGTGTTACATCACTCATGCTAAGACCTCTTGCACTTGCTGCAACGTGGCGACCGAATCTTCGAATTGCCCCGCGACTAACACCAACACATCATCAGAGTAACTTGCGATGACTTTGGCCAACTGCTCGTCATACTGCTTGTCATTACCACAAACGCAAACCACTTTTGAGGATTGGTCATCGCTAACTTCAAGACCACCTGCTGCAAAAAAATTAGTAGCGAAAGTTTTGCGACCATTATGTTGAGCCAAGTCACCCAAGCAATGCAAACTAACCGTAGAAGTTGCTAATGCAGATGCCTGATAACGCAACTGTTCGAAATCTTCGGCGTGACGATGCACATCTAAAGGCATCATTTGTGGCGACTGCGCAGCTTTGCCATCATGTAAAGCTTCACTAATCTGAAACACATTAGCACCCGCGATACTCGCAGCGATGCAATCTTCGAAACTCGACCGCCCATTTAATTCGATGTCGGCGAGCAAGTCGCGATAACTAACAATGTAGTCTTGCTCGTCTTCGCCAAACACCGATGCCACCTCGGGCAATTGCTCATCAAGTTGCGGATATTCACTGACACCAGTAACCGCATCCACGCGAGTGGCAAAACGCTGGCGTTGCGCGGCGTAAGTGTCGCCAATTTGTTCGCGTAACCAGCCTTCTAATAATACGCCCGGCATTGAGCCACGCCCTTCGATTTGTTGCATAAACTCATAGCCCTCATCGACTAAACGACTAGTGTTTTCTTCAACCCAGTAAGACCCGGCTGTCGGATCAACTTGCTGCATCAAGTGCGCTTCGTCTTGCAGAATAATCGCTACATTTCGCGCCGCACGTCGCGCTAATTCAGACGACTGCCCCAAGGCTTCATCAAAACATGAAGTAGTAACAACATTTACGTTAGCCAACAACGCGGCAAAGGTTTGTTCGGTGCCGCGCAACATATTAGTGTGCGGCGCACATTGACTCATAGTCTGTCGTGAAGACACCGCGTGAATGCGCATTTCAATTTCTTCATCGACACCATGCGCGGCCAACACTTTAGCCGCCAACAATCGTGCAGCGCGCAACTTCGCCACCTCCACGAAAATGTCGCGCCCCACTGCCAAACGTAAAGTAGTGCGCCGCGCGATATCGGCGGCACTTACACCCAAAGCATCTGCAAGCTCTAAGTAATGGCTCAAAGTAGCCGCCATCACCCCCAACTGTTGCGCATGACTCGCGCCAGCCATCTCGTGCACTTCGGTACTCACGCAAAACACATTTGCCTTTGCCATATTATCTTGCGCAAAAGCAAACAACTGTTGCGCCGAATGGTTTACATATTCAGGACCACCGACCAACACTCCGTCTTTAGCCAAACACGATAAGGGGTCGAATCCGAAGTCGAAGCGCAATTCGTTTAAGTCGCAACCCTGCTGCCGCGCCAAGGCAATCAATGGTGCAGCATTAGGCATCGCGTTCGCACCCGCATCGAGAATGACCTCGACCATATTCAAGTGCACACCATCGAGCGCTTCTTGCCAAGCAGGCATGTCCCAGGCCATCAGCCCTTCGTCGCCGGCCGCCTCGCTACCCTCTGCAGATTGAGGATACAGCGCCAAACGTGAAGCCGCGTCAACGCACAGCCATAAGCCGTGGGTGCCGCCGGTTAAATCAAGCCGCGCATGATGTGCGCAATTGGACGGCAGTGCCATGTCGTAGCGCATGATGTTGGCGGTGGTGACAGTCATTACTAACTACTATTCTAACAACTCGCGCAACTCACTAACCACCACTTCGGGCACCTCGGCATGGACATGATGCCCCACACCTGGCACACTCACCCACTTGCCATCGGCCAAACACTCGAAGCGCTCACGACCATGTGGATGGCGATGCATGTACCCGTGTTCTGGAGCAATAACCGTAGTCTTACATTTAACCCGCCGCGCCATTGCTTGCCAGTGTTCTTCGGTATAACGAATTGGATTAGGCCCACGCAATCGTGGATCTAATTTTACTCGCCACATACCGTTTTCTAGTTGTTCTAAATAATGGCGCACAATGCGTTCGGCACCAGCATTTGACAAACCGGGGTTGTTTTGTTTAACGCGACTTTCGGCAGCAGCGCGTGATTCAAAATCACGAAAACCTTTTTGCGGTTGGCGCTGGTGCTCAACCACACTGACAAATTGTTCCATCTGAGTTTCGGCATCTGCGGCGTAGCCACCCAATGCGTCAATCAACAACCACTTCTTAAACAATTCAGGAGCCGCCGCGGCCAACATTAATGCCACTGTACCACCTAATGAATGCGCGACCATGCAGTCGGGTGAGATTTCGTCCATAACTGCGAGTAGATCTTTGAAGTGATCGAATTGATGGTAACTACCATCGACTACGCGCGCGCTATCGCCATGTCCGCGCCAATCTAAACACAGCGGGCGGCAAAATTCACGGGCTGGAAGTGCCACGTCTTCGAATGACTTGCCGCCATCTAAAAAACCGTGCAAGAATAAAACGGTCGGACCGTCTCCCCCGTAGTCGTGTAGAGCTAGGGGCAGACGGCCGCTATTTACTGTTAAAGTATTAACCTGCAAACTTAATCAACGTCGAAAGAAACACCTTGCGCCAATGGCAACTCAGTAGAGTAATTAACCGTGTTAGTTTGACGACGCATGTAGGCCTTCCATGCATCCGAACCGGATTCGCG
Source organism: Planctomycetota bacterium (assembly GCA_029941685.1). Taxonomy (GTDB): domain Bacteria; phylum Planctomycetota; class UBA1135; order UBA1135; family UBA1135; genus JAPKEZ01. Next base: position 3,660 of record JAPYTC010000161.1, read on the forward strand.
TCCGCCGCCAGTTTCTTTTTCGCCACCAAAAGCTCCACCGATTTCTGCACCCGAAGTGCCGATGTTGACGTTAGCGATACCGCAGTCACTGCCAATTGCCGACAAGAACTTTTCGGCGTGGCGCATATTCAAAGTGAAAATCGCCGACGACAAACCTTGCGGCACATCGTTATGAATTGCAATCGCGTGATCGAGGTCGTCGATTTCAATGATGTACATCAGCGGACCGAATGTTTCGTTTTGCACGACACTCCATTCGTTTTGCGCAGTGGCAATGGCCGGTGTCATATAGAAACCCTTAGTGCAACCCTCTGGGTACACTTGCTCGCCGCCACAAATAATTTCGCCGCCCATTTCTTTAACCGTTGCGATTGACTTAAGCACATTATCGACCGCATCTTGGTCAATCAGCGGCCCCATCAACACGCTTTCGTCAAGTGGATGTCCGATACTAACGCCGGCGTACATGGTCTTAAGGCGTTCAACCAACTGATCGCGCACACT
>JAPYTC010000162.1 GCA_029941685.1 Planctomycetota bacterium
CGAGTGATTTCGTCGTCGCGGCCAATTACCGGATCGAGTTCGTCGCGGCGACATGCTTCGGTAAGATCGCGGCCGAAACCGTCGAGTGCTGGAGTATTTGTTTTGCTGCGTGCAGGAGCAGACTCGGCATCGTGGTGCTCGATGTGAGGCATGTCGACGTCGGCATCACAATCTTCGCTAGTTACGCCACCGATAAATTCTATGACGGATTCACGAACTTCTTCGAGACGGCAACCCATGGTGCGCAAAATGTGCGGCGCGATGCCTTCGTTTTCGCGAAGTAGGGCGAGCAATAAGTGTTCGGTACCCACATGTCCATGCCCGATGTTTTTAGCTTCTTCGAGCGCTAACTCGACAGCCTTTTTCGCACGCGGAGTAAAGGGTACTTGCATTGACGGCTCGTGCTTGGGTCGTACAGTGAGGTTTTTAAGGACCTCTTTGCGCATCGCTTCGAGGTTTACTCCGAGAGAAGTGATAACGCCAGCTGCGACGCCGTTTCCTTCGCGGATCAAACCCAGCAAAATGTGCTCGGTGCCAATGTATTCGTGGTTAAGCTCTTGAGCTTCGCGGCGGGCGAATCCCATGACTTTTCTAGCTCTTTGTGTGAATCTGTCAAACATGATGTATTGAGGCGTTTTTGCCCAATAATTTATCGGCTTTTAGCCATCTGAACTTAAATCTTTATTAAGATCGGAATGCAGTGCATTTATCTGGTCGCGAAGGTTGGCGCATGCCTCGTAATCTTCGTGTTTTACAGCTTGCTGCAGTTGCTCGTTGAGCTGTTCTAGCTCGTTGTCATTACGCCAATCGACGTGTTTGGTCTGGCCGTGTAAACGCTCGAAAACGTCAGCCAAATAATCTTTAAAAACTACATAGTCGTTGGGACAGCCCAAGCGACTTGTTTGCCTAAAATCATCGAGAGTCCATCCGCATTTGTCGCAACAAAGGACACCCTGGGCAGTTTCATCTTTGCTTGGCTTCATGGCGGCGGATTCTTTAGCTTTTCTTTTGTCAACCGGAGGGAACAGCGCTTTAGTTAACAGACTGATCACTTGCGGAAAATTTTCGGTGTTAGCTATGTTTAAGCCACTTTTTTGAGCACATCTCGAGCAAAACCTGGTATCTACAAATGTCGGAACGCCATCAGACCCGTACTCTACGTCGAGTTGATGCACTGTCGCGGAAAATTTGTTGCAGGCTTGGCACTTCATGCTTTGCTTAGTGGTTATTCGCGTGTTGGTCACGCTTTACTAACAGGTGTATCTTCGGTTAATTTTAAGAAAAGTTGCGCACGTTCGCTAAAATTATTAAATTCGTCAAATGACGAAAAAGTAGGCGAGAAAAGCAGTGTTTCGTCGGACTGAAGGCCAGAAAGCGCCGCATCGGCAGCAATTTCGAAGTTTTCGTGTAAAGAGCACTCTATTTTTGCGGCAGCGCATAACCGGAGGAGTCGTTTACCACCTTCTCCGTGTAGATGTAGACGGGTTTTTTTGCGCGCGACACTAATTATTTCGGATAGATCTAATAATTTGTCTTTGCCACCCGCCAAGAGAACCTTTTTGCCCTTGATAGAAGCCAAAGCCGCGGCCGTTGGCTCGGGATGTGTCGCCACACCGTTATTGATAATCTTCCGATCGTGAATGTCGACAAAGGTCTGCATGCGGTGTTCGAGCCCTGGGTACTCGCTTAAGTTGGTGCAATCTTTGCCGAGAATACGCAACGCCTGCAATGCTGCAAACAGGGAAGGCATGCGGAAGGATTCATTAAAGGGTAGATCGGCAGCTTTGAGCTGAAAGTCGCTGATGGTAAGGCCGTCTAATTCAGTCCAATTACCTCGTGCATCACGCGTCCAGTGGGCCGATTCTTCGTCGCCACCCGGAACCAACGCGAAACACGACTCATCTTGATATTCGATTAGACGGCGCTTGGCTTTAGCATACGAAATCAAATCGCCATGACGGTCGAGGTGGTCGGCGCCGAAGCACGTGAGCGCCGCGACATGAGGCCATCCACGTGGGGCAACTAGGCGCTCGCACTGAAACGATGACATTTCAACGACGATGCTTGTGCAGTCGGGTTGGCTTAACACTTGTTCGAGGAATGAACCACCAAGGTTGCCTGCGAGTATGGTGTTGTCGCCAAGCATGTGATGCAACAATGAAGCGCAAGTTGATTTGCCATGGGTGCCAGTGATGGCGACGGTTGGTGTTTTAGCGCTGTATGCAATCGCCAAATTCACTTCGGTGGTCAATTCGCAATCATGCTTGCGCGCTAGATCCCAGATGGGTGCTTCGTTGGGGACCGCAGGGTTTACTACCACCACGTCAGCTTGCTCGAACAAAAATTCGGGGTGTTCTTCGAAGACAAATTCGATAGGGTAGCCGGCCAAACTGTTGATGCTAGTTTCTAATTTGCTCGCCGGACGCAAATCGCTAACGGTAACTTTGGCGCCTAATTCATGTAGGGCGCGGGCGCATCCTGCTCCGCCACCGAAAGAGCCTAATCCAAGAATCAACACTTGGCGGTTTTCGAGTTCGGCTGGGTGGATGAGATTCATAAAGTGCTGGCGGAGAGAGAGGGATTTGAACCCTCGGAACCGTCAAAACGGTTCAACACCTTAGCAAGGTGCCGCATTCGGCCACTCTGCCATCTCTCCACAAAGCGAGGCAAATTGTAGCGGTGCGGACTTTATTAGACAATACATTAGTTAAAATGTCTCAATGACCAAAGCATTTCAAGCAGTCTCAGAGTTTCACAAGTTGTTGCGCAGCCGCCGTTCGATTCGTCACTTTTCTGATGAGCCGGTGCCGTCCGCGTTAATTGAAGAAGTGGTGGGCTGCGCGGCCACCGCTCCGAGTGGGGCGAATAAACAACCGTGGCGATTCGTGTGCGTGCGCGACCCAGAACTGAAGAAAAAAATCAGGTTCGCCGCCGAAGTCGAAGAGCGTGAATTTTATGAGCATCGCGCAACGGCCGAATGGAAAGCCGATTTGGCGCCGTTGGGCACTGATGCGAATAAATCGTTTTTAGAAGTCGCGCCATGGTTGGTGGTTGTATTTAAATTGGTCAAAGGCGATGACGGCAGCAATGTTTATTACGCCGACGAATCGGTGGGCATCGCAACCGGCATGTTGTTAGCGGCGGCGCAGGTGGCGGGACTAGCAACATTAACTCACACCCCAAGCCCAATGAAGTTTTTGGCAGAGGTGCTTGACCGTCCAGCTAATGAGCGGGCTTATATGTTGATTCCCATGGGCTACCCAGCAATTGAGAGCGAAGTGCCGGTGGCCGCATTACAAAAAAAACCGTTAGTTGACGTCATGGTTAAGTGTTAAAAGCTATTGTCTAAACCGCTTCGCCTCGCTAAACTTTGCCGCTTAAGTGCGGAGAGGTGTCAGAGTGGCCGAATGAACTGGTTTTGAAAACCAGCGACCTGCGAGGGTCCGGGGGTTCGAATCCCCCCCTCTCCGCCATTTTTTATTTCTGGCTAACTTTGTCCCACACCGACTCGCTGACGTAAATCGGTGCCTGTATTTGCAGGCAAATCGCAATGGCATCAGATGGCCGGCAATCGATCACGAAGGGTTCAGAGTTATCGTCGCGACTCAAGCGTAGCTCGGCAAAATAAGTGCCGTTTTCAAAATCATGAATCTCGGTTTCGTGAACCTTGGCATTGAGCTCGCCAATCAGTGAAGTGCATAATTCGCTCGTAATGGGCCGCACGTTTTTTTCGCTGAGCAACGAGCTACGAATAGCCTGCAAAGCGGTGCGGCCAATCATTATCTCAATGCGCCGTTCGCCGCCCACTTCAGTTAAATGAAGTAGTTGATGGGCGTGGCCATCGACCTCTACCAGTTTGGTAACGCGAGCATGAGTGCGGGACATGCTACTATTCTAGCATGCATTCAGCAATCTACGGCGCGGTGATAAGTGCAGATAAATTCGGTGAGGTCGGCTTCAGTTTCGATTCACTTGGACGATTGCTAGAGTTGTCGTGGCGCAAAGACTTTGTTGCCACGGTGCGAGGTCTTAATAAGTTAAAATCGCCATGCCCAAGTGCGTCGCAGCTCAAGAAATATTTATCAAACTATGTTCGCGTACGTGGCCCACAATTTCCTGGAGAGTATGTGGT
>JAPYTC010000163.1 GCA_029941685.1 Planctomycetota bacterium
CGCCTTAGCTTTTGCCACTAATAAATTTCCGACAAACATTTTTTGCTGCATTCACATCGGCAGTAATCTGTTGTCGTAAATCATCGACATCGGTGAATTTACGTTCGTCGCGCAGTTTCTCTAAAAAGAACACTTCGAGGTGTTGACTGTAAAGGTCGCCATCGAAATCAATCAAGTGAACTTCGATACTGGGCTCGACGTTCTCGAAACTTGGGCGCATACCTAAATTGACCGCGCCGGTGACTAAATCGTCGCTGCCATTCACTTTGACCATGCAAGCATAAACGCCTTGCGGCGGAGTCAGCTCGTGATGTAACTGCAAATTAGCCGTCGGGAAACCAAGCTTGCGCCCGCGTTTTTCGCCGTGGATTACTGTGCCTAAAATAGAAGCGGGCCGCCCAAGCATTTGTTCGGTAGCCACCAAGTCACCTAGCTGGACGGCTTCGCGTATCGCGGTACTCGACACAGCGCGCCCGTTTAATCGCAGTGGCTTGATTTCGGTTATTGCAAAATCAAGCTCTTTAGATAACGCACCTAAAGACATCGGATTGCCGCTGCGGTCATGCCCAAATTTCGAGTCGAAACCGAAAACCAGCTCTTTTAATCCCAAGCCGTCTATTAAAAATTGTTTCACAAAGTCGGCGGCGCTTAGTGCGCGTAGTTCTTCTGTAAAGTCGAGTACTAATGTGGCATCGATGCCGCAAGCATCAAACAAACGCAAACGATGTTCGAGACTCGTTACAGTTGCCGGTGCGTGGCCAAGCAACACTGATTTTGGGTGTTGCGCGAAACTAACCATTACGCTGGCACAATTGCGTTTGTGGGCGCTGGCGATTACTTGCTGTAACACATGTCGGTGTCCCAGGTGCACGCCGTCAAATACTCCTACAGTCGCAACGCACCCATTTCCGGTGAAATTGGCGGGCAAATCGCTAGGCTTAAGAATTTGCATCAGCACCGTACTCTTCGCGCATTAAGAGTAAATCGTTTTTGATTAAGGCCTTGCTAGCAGGGGTCATGCGGTCTATAAATAACATGCCGTCGATATGGTCGTTTTCGTGTTGAAAAATGCGCGCTTGCCACTCTTCTAATTCGAGTTCGAAAGTTTTGCCCTGCAGGTTTTGTGCTTCGATCACAATCGACTGATGACGCATTACGTTGCCAAGGATTTCCGGGAAAGAAAGGCAGCCTTCTTCAGCTAATTCTTTATCTTTGCTTTTGGATTTAATCACTGGGTTGCACAGTACGATTTCGCTTTCGTTGTCATCAGCGTTGCCCGTTGCGTTGAAAACTAAAAGTTTAATGTTTAACCCGACTTGTGGTGCTGCGAGACCAACACCTTGTTGGGAGTACATTAAGTCAAACATATCGCGCACGGTTTTAGCCAAAGACTCGTCGAAGCTATCGACAGCTTTGTTTTTAGCGCGGAGGCGCGGGTCCGGGTAGAGTACAATGTCCATGGTGGATTAATTCCGCCTATAGGATAACGCATCATGAACTTAAAGAAACACTTAGATAGAGCCGAGCAAGCATTAGAGAAAGGTCAGCCAGATTTTTCTGTCGAATTATGCGACCAGGTGCTCGATTTCGCACCAGGAGACCAACGTGCAGCAAACTTGTTGGCTCAAGCAGTTTTAGACTGTGCGGAGGACAAGTCAAAGTTATTGGGCAAAATAGGCGCTGGGCCGGCATCCATAGCGGCTAAATTTCAGAAATTGATCCGTAACCCAGACGGCGAAGCGCGTTCAATGCGCCGGGCTTTCATGCGAGATGGGCACTCGGTCGACAAAGGTATTTCTTGGGCCAACGCGCTCGAAAGAGCCGGCTATGCAGGTGCCGCATTGGGTGTTTACGTTGCCTTGGCGTCCCGGTCTGGGGCAGCAGCACGTGCAGCCGGAGATTTAGCGGCAGCACAAGGAAATATTGATGATGCCCTCAAGCACTACCAGCTCGCTCTTGATTTAAATCCGCGAGATACAGCTGCAATGCGGTCACGCAAGAATTTGGCTGCCGAGCAGGCGCTGCAAAGCAAGCAATATAGCGATGACACAACTTCAGGCCTCGACACCGATGCCTTCCGTAGAGCTGCTTTGGGCGAAGATTCTTAATCTAGTGCTTGCACTTTCGCTCGCTTTTATTAAAATATCCGACCCAATTTTGTAGGGACACTCAATCATGCCAAATACTAAATCAGCAAAAGCTTCTCTTAAGAAAAGCCTCAAGCGTCGCGAGCGTAATCGCGGTCGTCGTTCAGTGATGCGTACATACATCGCTAACACATTAGAAAGCGTCGAGGCGGGAAACCTCGAAGCAGCCGAGTCAAGCATGCACTTGGCGGTTAAGTTAATTGATAAAAACGTTAAGTGGAATCAACTCCACCCAAACACTGCTGCCCGTAAAAAGTCAATCTTGGCTCGCGCAGTAAACGCCATCCGCTAATAAACGAACACCCTACAAACGAAAACAGCCCAGGCGATTTGCCCGGGCTGTTTTTTTATGCTTGTTAAACTATTAACGAGCACCAACTACTTGAGCGTAACGATAGTACACCTCGAGCATCAATGCACAGATTGCGGTTGAGTAAACACGTCCACCTTCTTCGCCCCATGGACCAGCAGGGTCCCATGAACCGTAGTAGTTGTCTTCTTTGTCTTCTTTGCGCTGAGTGGGGATCAAAGCTTTTTCGATTGCCTTTCTCCAGTTTTCCCAGAGCTTTCCACCCCATTGCTTCATAGCGAAAGTGCCGTAGTACCAGTAGTACATATCAATTGAACCGTCGTTTTCATCCCACTTTGGTGGCTTCGACGCGAGCAATTCGGCTTGCTTTTTAAGCATGTCGTACTGGGGATGCTCAGACCACTTAGTAACTTTCTTCTCGTCAGTCATGAATATACGCGACAACAAAGCCACAGCAGTTAAGGACTCGGACTTGTTTGCAGGGAACTTGTCCATGTACTTTGCCGGACGCGATGGAAGTGAGCCCACGCCTCCGCCACCGTCACCCCAAGCATAACCAGTACGCCCAGTATTGGTGTCGGTCATAGTTTTGAACCAGTTCTCGGCACCATCGAAGGCGCCTTTGTCTATCTTCATGTCGCTCTCTTTGGCGGTTTTCAGAGCGAATACCATCCAACCAGTAATAGAAGAGTCGTTGTCGTTGTTTGGCTCGAGTGAGTAGCGCCAAGCGTTGTAAGGGTTTTGCGCCTTAATCAATACCTGTAAAGCTTTCTTCATCGGACGCTTTAGCAACGGCGACTGTTCAGAGAAGTAGTACGCTTCGCCCATCGCCATTGTGGCGATAGATTGGTTGTAAAGGGTTGGATTGCCAACCTCTTCGCCGAACAAACCACTATCAGCTTGCTGGTCTTTGAGCCAGTTGATCCCGCTCTTTACGACGTTCTTGAACTTACCCTTATCCATGGTTTGGTTGTTGCCAAGGAAGGCAAGTAATGCAAGTCCGGTTAAACCAACATCTACTACCGGGTTGCCGTGGCCGTCAGACTGTGGCTTGTCGGGGTAGACGTCGTTGTACATGAATTCGTCGGCGTCCCAGAAACCAGATTGCGACTGATGATCACGCAACCACTTGAGTGCGTCTTGTACAGCAGCTTCGGTAGGTGAGCCACCTTTGCCGCCACCACGGCCACCACGGCCGCCCATCTTGCCACCAGCACCACCACCAAGACCAACATCGTTGTTCCAGGCGTCGGAGTCGAATGCGGAATCAGAGTTCATGTCGGGGTCACCGTCTTCTTGCAAAGTTTCTTGCTCGACGACCTCTTCGAGAACAGACTCGACAATTACGGGCTCTTCGATTGGCTCCTCGATGATTTCTGGCTCTGGCTCTGGCTCTTCTTCGATTTCAGGCGGAGGAGGTGGAGGAGCCGCTACCAGTGTTGGCACTTCTTCTTCAGGCTTGGCTGTTAACACCATGATGCCAGCAACAATTAGGCCGATCAAAAAGTGCAGAACAATCGAAGCGATGAAATAAGGTGCGTGCGCCAACTGTTGGGCCAGCACATCGTTAAAAGTTGTTTCGACTTCCCAGGGGCGTAAG
>JAPYTC010000164.1 GCA_029941685.1 Planctomycetota bacterium
GGTGGCGACGGCAGCATCGATATCGACATGGGCATCGACTGGAATGACACCTTGGCTTTGTCGGTTGGCTTCGAGCACGATGTCGAGTTTAATATTACAACTTTTGGTGACCGCTCACGCAAAATAAACGATTACACGTTGCGTGGTGGTTTAGGGTGGTCGACCAACCCTGTTGCAGGTGCAGCGCTTCCGGGGTTAACGCCATTTAATCAATGGCATGTAGCAGTCGGCATAAGTAGTTGGTCGAACGATCGTGACCCATTAGATATTCATATGGCATTCGTTGCGACCCTCCCAGAAACGTGGACGGCCGGAGAGAACGCGCTTCTCTCCGACCAATCTTATGACGAATTTTCGCAGTTTGCGTATTCGTTTATGGTGGGCTGCAGTTACTCGTTTTAGTTCGGCGAGTAACTACGCGCTTTAGTCGTAGCTAAGCCGTTATTGGTTTCACCGCCAGAGATGAACACCGTGCCATCTTCAGCCGCAATAACTACACCACCTGCGTGAGATTCAGGCATAGACGCTGCTGCAGCCAAAGCTCCAGTGGCATCGTTGTAAATCCAACAGTTATTAATTGGGTCAGGGTTGTCAAGACTGCCGTTTGCGCCGCCAATAACCATTGCAGTGCCATTAGCTAGTGTGACTGCTACTCCGAAAGCGGAGTCGTTCGACAAGTCAGACTTGCGTGTCGTAGAGCTGTTTGACGGATTGTAAACCTCGGTTTTTCTGATTGGACCAATGTTCAGGATGTCGCCACCGCCACCGCCTGCAATAAACACCTTGCCGTTGCCCATTACAGTCATGGCACCTAGAGCACGCTTGTCTTTCATAGTGCCAGCGTTACTGAAGCTGTTAGTGCTAGGGTTGTAAATAGAAATGTTGTTAGAGAAGTCAGGGATGTCTAAACCGAAGATAGTGACGTAAGTGATACCACCCGCAACCATCCACAGGCCGTTATTGAGGAGGGCTGCCATCGCGCCTGCTTTTGGTTCTGACATGCTTGGGCCCCAACTCCAGAGATTGGTCGTAGGGTCGTAGATTTCAGTAGTTTTCAGCGCAGTGCCTAGTAGATCGCTTATATCAGCAAGGTTGTGCGATGTGTTACCTTCTGAACCACCGGCTACAATCACACGTCCGTCTGGTAGAACTAGGGCAGTTGCGCCTGCTCGGTGCTTAAACATGTTGGCAGTATTGCTCCATGTGCCAGTTGATGGGTCGTAAATTTCGCAAGTGTTCAATATCTTTGTGTAGTAGTTACCTGCGCTGCCATACGGGCCTTGGTTGCCACCGATTACCATAAAGCGTCCGTCTTGAAGCTGCACGCTGTTATGGAAAGCACGTGAATCGTTCATTGTGCCTGGGAGCAAAGTGTGCGTCCCATTTTCTAGATTGTATTCCCATGCTTGCGCATTTGTCGAGAATGGGGATGCTACGTCGGTAAGCACAACTGGTCCGCCTCCACAAGCGAAGACGCGGTCTGTGCCACCGTTGCCGGTAGATGAATAACCCACGTAGGCTTGAAGGGCAGCACTAACTGGTGCATTGCTCTGTTCAGCTTGCCAGCGGTTGCCGGTGTTTAGACTCATAGTGCGCATGTTTGAGAAGTTGTTAAACATGGTTGTGCCAGAGCCGCCAGAAGGCCATTCGAAGCCTTGCCAATAAACCGCACGGTCGAGCATTGCTGTTGACGACGGAATAGTGATAGTGACCGAAGCAACTCCTTGTGCATTAGAAGTCTTGGTGAAGCGTGTGCCGTTGGCAGCGAGATCGACGCCAACTAGAAGTGAATCGTTCGCGTCACCAGACATTCCGATAAGGGCATTGCTCCCATTATTCGACATTGAAGGAATAATCATGCAGCGGGTGCCAGGAGCTACATTTGACAGAGTTAATGTAGTTGGTGCGCCGAGTACGTCACCGTATGTCATCAGGCGTGATTGAGAGAACGCAGGAGTTGCCAGGGCGGCAACAGCGAAGCAAAGGAGGGAGGTTTTCATTTAAGGGCTTTTTTGTAAGGATGTACGGGCTTAGCTAATATAGCAGAAAACCAATGTCATAAACGTTGCTTATATGCCCTCAAAATCACTTATCTTGCTTCTAAATTCGTCGGGCATGTCATCCGCAGAGCGTGATTTAGGGTTCCAAACGACCATTACAGCCTCTGCTTCAGCCCAAATAATGTCGGTTAACGGGCAATAAACGCGATATTTTTGGGTGAAAGAGCGATTACCAAGGTGAGACGTTTGGATGGCGACACTAACCGCTGTAGCTCCCTTGCCAGGCGCTAAGAATCTAATATTTGTCTGCCCGAGGACGAAGTTAAATTGCTTTGAAAGGTGCATCAACTCGAGGTTGGTAAAATACTGAAAGCGCGCCTCTTCGAGCAAGGTTAGGTACACGGCGTTATTGAGTACGCCCAAATTATCTTCGTCAGACCAGCGTGTGTGGCAATCGGCGATAAAGTTAAATCCGGAGTTATCGGGTAGTTGCGGGACGTCCATGCTTAATATGTTAGGCGAGAGTATAATTTAAAGCGACTGAAAGCTATGACGAACCTCCTCGGAATTGATCACATTGCCATTGCTGTCGACGACCTCGACACCGCCGCAGAATTGTGGGGCGCGAAATTAGGCATGCGCCTTGGTGCGCGTGAGGTGGTCGAGGCTCAGGGCGTCGAAATTCAGATGGTTTATGCCGGTGATACTCGGATTGAACTGGTCTGTCCCTTGAATGACGATTCGCCCGTTGCAAAGTTTATTGCAAAACGTGGCACAGGCATTCATCATTTGGCGCTGGCGGTCGATGATTGCCAAAGCGCGATAGACGACTGTACTCAACAGGGCGTCCGTATGATTGACGAAAATGTACGCGATGGCGCTCATGACACAACGATTGCATTCGTGCACCCGGCCGCTACGGGTGGGGTGCTTACTGAATTTGTAGAAGGTGGCGAAGGTTTTAAACATGACAAATAACTCAATTGAACAATTACAACAGATGCGCACCGATTCCAAATTGGGCGGTGGTGAAAAGCGCATCGAAGCGCAACACGCCAAAGGCAAGTTGACCGCTCGCGAGCGCATCGATCTGTTGCTTGATCAGGGCTCCTTCGAAGAGTACGACGCATTTCGTACACACCGCTCGACTAACTTCGGACTCGACCAGCAAAGGCCGTTGGGTGATGGGGTGGTTACCGGTACCGGTACTATCGATGGTCGTGCAGTAGCTTTGTTCGCGCAAGACTTCACCGTTTTCGGCGGAAGCTTGGCTGAAGAGCACGCCGCAAAGATTTGTAAGATGATGGATATGGCTATGAAGCTGGGCATTCCGATGATCGGCTTAAACGATTCGGGTGGCGCGCGCATTCAAGAAGGTGTAGTTTCTTTGGCAGGTTATTCTGAGATTTTCTTGCGCAACACGCAGGCGTCCGGCGTAATTCCACAGTTGTCGGCAATCATGGGCCCCTGTGCCGGTGGTGCAGTTTATTCTCCTGCGCTTACCGATTTCATTTTCATGGTCGATGGTAGTTCATATATGCATATCACAGGACCGGACGTGGTTAAGACCGTGACCCATGAAGATGTGACTAGCGAGCAATTGGGCGGTGCCGAAGTTCATGAACAGATAACCGGTACGAGTCATTTCACGGCTGCTGATGACGCACAATGCTTAGCGAAATTACGCCGTTTGTTGTCTTTTTTGCCTTCGAACAATACTGAAGACGCACCGCGCGTCAAGTGCAGTGATCCCGTTGACCGCTGTGAGTCAGCTCTTGATAGTTTGATTCCTGAATCGGCCAATCAGCCCTACGATATAAAAAAGGTGATCAACATGATTGTTGACGACGGCGATTTCTTCGAGATACAAGAAGCCTATGCCGGTAACATCGTAATCGGCTTGGCACGCCTTGATGGTAGTGTCGTCGGCATAGTAGCGAATCAACCGACAATGCTCGCCGGTGTTCTCGACATTCACGCTAGTGAAAAAGCAGCGCGTTTCGTACGTTTCTGTGATGCGTTTAACATCC
>JAPYTC010000165.1 GCA_029941685.1 Planctomycetota bacterium
CATTAGTTGGTGCTTGCGTAGCTTATTGGGTAGCTGCCACACAGAAGAGTTGTGTAGCACTCGTCATTGGTGTTTTCTTTTTAGTCGGTGGCATCATGATGGCATTTTCATTCCCATCACCGATATGGTTCATGGTTGTGGATCTTGTTGGGTGCTATATTCCTATGGCCATACTTGGTGGTCGGTTGGCTTCTCACTTGCGCGCTTAGGCGGATTGCGGTATCGCGTCGCATAGCATTAGTGGAATCAATACCGTAGGTATAATAACCGACATGTCATCCTCCAAGATTACCTGGACTTTAGTCGATGAAGCGCCTTCACTGGCGACTTACTCACTCTTGCCTGTGCTACAGGCTTTTACGCAACACACCGGCCTTGATATCGAAACGGCCGACATCTCCTTATCCGGACGCATCCTGGCGAATTTTCCTGATGCGCTTACTGAAGAGCAACGTATCCCTAACGAGTTAAGCCGTCTAGGAGAATTGGTTAAAACACCCAATGCTAATATCATTAAGTTGCCGAACATCAGCGCTTCGGTGCCGCAATTGCAAGATGCGATTAGTGAACTGCGCGAGCAAGGTTTCGATGTTCCTGTTTATCCTGAAGAGCCGCAAGACAACGCCGAACGCAAAATTCAAAATCGTTACGCTGCTGTTTTAGGCTCGGCGGTTAATCCAGTATTACGCGAAGGCAATTCAGATCGCCGTCCTGCTGCTGCTGTTAAGGAGTTTGCGCAGAATTCGCCGCATCGCATGATGAAAGATTGGCCCACTAGTGGTTCTAAAACTCGTGTGGCGCATATGACCGAAGGCGATTTTTATGGCAGCGAACGTTCGACTACTTTAATTTCCAACACCACCGCGCGCATCGAGTTTGTTGCTGCAGATGGTAGCGTCGAGGTGCTGAAAGACGGTATTGAGTTGCTTGCCGGCGAGGTAATCGATACTTCGGTGATGAGTGTTACCGCGTTGCGCGCTTTTTATGTTGAACAACTTGCAGCCGCCAAGGATGAAGGCATGCTGTTATCGCTACACCTTAAAGCGACGATGATGAAAGTGTCCGACCCAGTTATGTTTGGGCATTGCGTATCGGTTTACTTTGGTGCGGCGCTTGATAAGCATGCAGACTCTTTAGCCGAGATTGGCGCCAACGTTAATTTTGGCTTAGCCGATGTGTTAAGTAAACTCGACCGTTTGCCAGCAGATAAAAAATCAAAAATCGAAGCTGATATCCAAGCTTGCTATGCAGTAGGTCCAGATTTGGCGATGGTAGATTCGCGACGCGGCATTACTAATTTGCATGTACCTAACGATGTCATCATTGATGCTTCGATGCCAGTGGTAGTGCGCGATGGTGGCCGCATGTGGAATAACGACGACGCGCTACAAGATACGATTGCGATGGTGCCTGACCGTTGTTACGCCACCATGTATCAGGCGACTATTGAAGACTGCCAGCAGCATGGTCAATTCGATCCGGCGACGATGGGTAGTGTGGCCAATGTCGGTTTGATGGCGAAGAAGGCCGAAGAGTATGGTTCTCACGACAAGACTTTCTTCGCGGCGTCTAACGGCGTTATTAGTGTAATAGATGCCTCACAAGAGGTTTTGCTCGAGCAGTCCGTTGCCGCCGGCGATATTTTCCGCATGTGCCAAGCTAAAGACGAAGCCATTCGCGATTGGGTTAAGCTCGGAGTAACTCGTGCGCGCGCCGCAGGTTCTCCAGCCGTTTTTTGGCTCGATGCAGCACGTGGTCACGACGCTGAGTTGATTGCAAAAGTCGAGGCATATTTGCCCGACCACGATACTTCAGGTCTTGAAATACAAATCATGGCGCCAGTCAAGGCGATGCGTTTCTCACTAGAGCGTATTCGTCGTGGCGAAGATACCATCGCAGTAACCGGTAATGTGTTGCGTGATTATCTCACTGACTTGTTCCCGATTTTAGAGTTGGGTACTAGCGCACGCATGCTTTCAATCGTGCCTTTACTTGAAGGCGGCGGACTATTCGAAACAGGCGCCGGCGGTTCTGCACCGAAACATGTGCAGCAGTTCGTTGGCGAGGGTCATCTACGCTGGGATTCACTCGGCGAATACTGCGCATTGGTGCCGTCCTTTGAACACGCCGCTGCTACTAGTGGCGATACGCAAATTACCGTGCTAGCTGAAACACTCGATCGCGCAGTGGGGCAGTATCTCGATAACTCGCGCATGCCATCACGCAAAGTTAATGAACTCGACAATCGTGGTTCTTCATTTTACGTCGCCATGTACTGGGCTCAAGAGTTGGCCACGCAAAACGACGACGCAATGTTGAAAGCGCGTTTCGAAGCGATAGCTGCCGAGTTGCACGATAAGCAAGCGGTTATTCTCGAGGAGTTACTTGCCGCGCAAGGCAGCGCTGTAGATCTAGGTGGATACTTTCACCCTGACACAGAAATGACAGCTGCGGCGATGCGTCCAAGCGCTACTTTGAATGCGATAATTGACGGAATGTTAAGCGCTTAAGCAGTATTGGGTGCGCATCTTAAAAGATGCTATCCTATGCGCCATGCAGCGTTACAAGCACCGCCAAATTCTTGATGCGCAAGGTGTGTCGAAAGCTCTCGACGGCCTTGCCGAAAACCTCAAACCATTGCTCGGCGATGACGAAGTAACCGCTATCCCGATAATGGGTGGCGCGATGATTTTCGCTGCCGATTTAGTACGCCGTTTGCCGCCAGGCCTGGTGATGGATTTTATCCGCGTTCAAACTTATGGCGATGCGACCTCACCACAAAATGAACCTAAAGCTGACTGGGTTCCTCAGCTCGAAAATGTGCAAGGCAAACACATTCTATTAATGGACGACATCTTAGATACTGGCCGCACTATGAATTACGCGCGCAATTTTTTGATGGAAGAAATGGGGGCTGCCAAAGTAACTATCGCAGTGTTGATCGATAAGCCTGCGCGTCGGGCACTCGACATTACGCCTGATGCCGCAGCTATTGAGATTGAGGGAGACCATTTTTTGGTAGGAGTCGGTCTAGACTATCAAGGTCGTTACCGTAACGTTCCCAATTTATTAGCTCTTGAAACTGGCCCAGACGGCATACCAATTGAAAACGAAGAATGGAAAATCTCCCAGTAACTGCCGAATGGAAAGGATGCCTGCTCGATGAATTTGTCGTTGCGCATTGGCCTGATATCGCCAAGGGCCGCTTACGTGATTTGATCCGTGGTGGCGCGATTAATGTCGAGGGCATGACGGTGTTGCCTAGCGCAAAACTCAAAGAAGGGCAAATCGTACTCATCGAACATGACATGAGTAGTGAAAAGCGCATGAAGAGCGCCAATCTTGATTTGGAAATTTTATATCAAGACGAACACTTGGTGGCGGTTAATAAACCAGCGGGCATTCCGGTCGAACCAAGTCGTTGGGGTGAGCATCCGCTGCACCTTAGTGGTGCGTTATTAAGTTGGGCGCAAAAGCGTGAGGCCGAGGGGCCGCTGCAGCAACGTCCACGTGCTTTGCATCGTATTGATTTGGGTACTACGGGGGTGATGCTTTATGCGTTGTCGCTTGAGGCCGAGCGCTATTACCGCGAGTTGTTTGCCAATCGCAAGGTTGATAAAAAGTATCACGCTTTGGTGCTTGGCGAGGTGCATCATGGTGGGGTGATTGATTCGCCGATTGCGCCTGATGCGCGCGCCGGCGGTTTGATGCGTGTTTATAAGCACGGTAAAGAATCGTTAACCGAATACGATGCGCTTACGATTTTTCATGGTTACACTTTGATTGAAGCACGGCCGCGTACTGGACGCACTCATCAAATTCGCGTGCACATGTCGTCGATTGGGCATCCGTTGATCGTTGATCCGCGTTATGGCGGTGCCGAGAATTTTATGTTGTCGCAAATTAAGCGCGACTACCGACCTAAGGCAGGGCGTCCTGAAAAACCGATGA
>JAPYTC010000166.1 GCA_029941685.1 Planctomycetota bacterium
AGTCAGGAACATTTGAATGGAGCAAACTACCGGTGGCGAGTCCGACGATAACACTGCCATTAATCAGCAAGTCGCTAGTGTAATGCATTGAGTCAGCGGCCAATGCTGGCGAATTGGTTTTTTCCGCGGCGCGCTTAAGATTGCGCACGAGCCATAAAGTGGCTATTGAAGAAACCAACATTGAGGCGATACCTAATGCTGGCATTCGGAAACCGGTGTCGTCGCTGTCGAGCGAGCGGGTGACCGTATGGGTAACTAGAGCAAGGCCAGTGGCTAAAATCAGGATACCTTGAAACAACGAAGCTAGACCCTCGGCTTTGCCGTGCCCCCATGGGTGGTCGGCGTCCGCGGGCCGCTCTGCTTCGAGAATCGCCCACAACACCAACAATGAAGCGCAAACATCGAATAACGAATCGGCGGTTGAACCGAGTATTCCGGAGGAACGGGTTAGCAAGAAAGTGATACTCTTTATTACTACCAAGCCCAGAGCCACTTTCACCGTTGTCCTAGCGGTGAGCGAACGAAAGTTCGTAGGCAATGGGGTGTCTAGAGAAGTCATTGACTCGACGATAAACTTTCCTCGTGATTAGACCAACACACATTTTGCTGTTAGTTGCCATTTTAGTGATGGCAGTGGGTTTTGTGTTCAATTCCGGCCCTAGGGTAGAGCCGCAGCCGGATGTTAGTGAATTAATCGCCGATGATAATGGTCATGGTCCAGAGGTGAAAGCTGCTGATCTCGAAGAGGTCTTGTTGCCACTGTTAGGTAGCGGGCCACTGCAAATTCATCTCGAATACTTGGGTGATGCAAATTATCAGTCTCCAGTCTATGGCGGAAACCTAAAAGGAAAGGTTCTCGATGCCTATGGCAAGCCCTTGGCATTTGCGCGCATCGAAATTGTTGGTGGCCCCCAAGATACAAATTTTGTTATCGCAGACAAAAATGGCGAGTATCAGATGCCCGGACTGTTGCCCGGTATGCATATTTTCCGCATCAATTCTGCGACTAGTGCCGAAATTATTCGCATGCAATATGTGGCGCGCGACACCACTCGCGATTGGTTGATAGGCCAGGCGATATCAGTGACCTTCGAGGTGCGTAATCACAATAACAAAGTGCTAGAACATGCTGATGTTCGCAGTGATTTCGGATTGCGCCAAGCAACAACTAATGAACAAGGGATTGTGGTGTTGCATGGCATCCCGAGTGGGGGCCGGGTGGTGATAGACGTGTTTGCCGATGAACATGTGTCCACGCGGTACGAGTTAAATTTATACGCTGCCAACACCACCGATGTTATTAAATTAGCGCCTCTAGAAAAAGGTGGACGCATCGCTGGTCGCATAAAGTCATGGCCGGGTGGCGATGTACCTACGATTTCAATTGTTCCGCGCACCGCAGACAGTCGTAGTGGGATGACGGTATGGGAGAAGTTTCAAGATGTTCGTGTAACTAACGACGGGTATTTCTCCTTCGATGATTTACCAACGAACCAGCTTTTAGATATTCGTGTCAATCATGCACAAGGTATTTGCGACCCACGTGGACGCGCAATCACTGCTGGTAAGCAAAGCCCTATGCGTTGTGATTTTATAGTGCGTTTGTCGAAGGCAAAAGTGAGTGGCCGCGTTGTAGACGAAAACGGTAGCGTGGTTGCAGGAGCCGAGGTCGAATTGCTGGCCGCTTCACCGCTCAAGGTGCTGTCGGCGATTTATCCTTCAATCGGCAGTGAGAGATTGTCGGCACGGTTGCCGATGCCGTCACAATTACGTCGGACTGCGCGTACTAATAAACGCGGAGAATTTGATATCGCGCTAGGCGACCACATCCAAGGTACCGGCCGGTTATTGCTTAATGTTGACAAGAAAGGGATGGTGAGTGCGCAGCACGTAATCAAAACGGTTGGGTCGATGTTAGAGGTGACCTTGCGTGAACAGCGTGGTGGCGCGTCATTACTTTTGTCGCGCCGCCTAGATGGCGTGCTGCCTCCGTGTGAGTGGCCGGCTTTACCGGCGTCAGCCAATGCGACTGGAGAACATGCGCGTGAGCTACTCGAAGGGTTTTACCGTTTGCATATTTTGCGTGATGGCAAAACGATTCTGCGAGAAGATAAGTATTGGATATCGGGCGAGACTAAAATAGTCTTATGATAACCATCAAACTCGGTGAAGATTTGTCGGCGGAAGTTCTGCAGGCAGTAGCGCGTGGCGCGAACGTTAAATTGGTGTTGCCATCTGCAGCCCTAGCGCGAATTAAAAAGGCGCGGGCTACGATCGAAGACATCCTGAAAAAAGACAAGCCGGTTTATGGCGTGTCTACAGGATTCGGCGCGTTGGCTAAAGAACGCATTTCGCCTGAAGACAGCGGCACCTTGCAGCGCAATTTATTGTTGTCGCATGCGGTTGGCGTTGGCGATGATATGTCCGCTGATGAAAAACGTTTGGCATTGTTATTGCGCATTCAATCGATGTGCCGCGGTGTTTCTGGTGTGCGTCCCCAACTAGTGCGTTGGCTCATGGCTATGTTCCATTCAGGGTGGCTGCCGCGTATACCCGAGCAAGGTTCGGTTGGCGCGTGTGGTGATTTAGCTCCGTTGGCGCATATGGCGTTGCCAGTTATCGGTGCTGGTGAAATGATTTCCCCACAAGGGAAAATTATAGCGACTAAAAAGGCATTAAAGGAAATTGGTTTGGAGCCACTCGAGTTAGTGGCCAAAGAAGGTTTGGCGCTGATAAATGGTGTGCAAATTTCTAATGCAATTGGTTTGGCGGCGTGGGCGGCGATGTGTGATTTATCAGTTACCGCCGACATTGCTGGCGCGCTGTCGCTCGAGGCATTGATGGGCAGCCACTCACCGTTTGACGCGCGGGTGACTAAAGTGCGTCCGCATAGTGGTGCGATTGCGACGTCGATTAATATGCGCAAGCTGTTGGCGAAGTCGCAAGTTAAAAAGTCGCATGCAAAGTGTGAGCGCGTGCAAGACCCATATTCGTTCCGCTGCATTCCGCAGGTGCATGGCGCTGCTAAAGACGCCCTGGCGCACCTCGGCAATGCTTTGGTTCTCGAGGCTAATTCTGCTACTGACAACCCGTTGGTCTTCCCCGGCAAGGGCGATTCTATTTCAGCGGGCAACTTCCATGGTCATCCAATCGCGATGCCTCTAGATTATGCTGCCAACGCGATTTGTGCGTGGGGCAATATTTCGGAGCGCCGAATGAGTACCTTGATGCACCCTTCGATGTCAGGATTGCCGGCGTTCCTTACTCCGCAGCCTGGTTTAAACTCAGGTCTGATGATTACCCAGGTAGTGTCGGCGGCTCTGGTCAGTGAAAACAAAAATCATGCGAACCCAGCGAGTAGCGACACGGTAACCACTTCCGCTGATCAAGAAGATCATGTGTCGATGGCGAATTTCGCAGCACGTAAATTGCGCACAGCAGTGATAAACGCGCAACGTGTAATTGCGATAGAGTTGCATGCGGCTGCGCAAGGCCGCGAGTTTAATAAGACTCTACAGGCCGGTGTCGGTGCGCAAGCTGCTTACGAATTTATACGTAAGAATGTGCCACCGTTGAAAAGCGATCGCTACATGACGCCTGAGTTAGATCGCATTACTACTTTAGTGGCCGACGGCTCGATTCGAGTTGCAGTAGAACGCAAAGTGGGTAAACTGCGTGAGTAGTAGCGGATCGAAATTCGTTATTTGGGCGGCGTTAATTGGCAACACTGCTATTTCGGTGATTAAGTTTATTGCGGCATTTGCCTCGGGTAGTTCAGCGATGATGTCCGAAGGTATTCACTCTTTAGTTGATACCGGCAATCAAGTGTTATTGCTTTACGGGATTAAACGCGCCGCCAAACCAGCAGACAAAGATTTCCCTTTTGGCCACGGCAAAGAAATTTATTTTTGGT
>JAPYTC010000167.1 GCA_029941685.1 Planctomycetota bacterium
GCTCAACCACTGTCAATGACTTTAAGTCACACCGCATTGCCCGATACGCAAGATGAAGTGGGTCCGTATGTTGTAAACATGGACATCGTTTCGAACACTGCGGCGACTGTCAGTAGTGCAACACTTTATTGGAAACTCGATTCAGCAAGTAGTTTCAATTCGGTGGCAATGCAGCAAACCGGCTCGAATACCTTCAGTGGCGCGATTCCTGGTCAAGTTAGCCCTGCTAGAGTCGAGTACTACATGACCGCGACCGACTCAGCCGGCAATGAGAAATGGTTACCCGATGGCTTCGGTGCTGGCGACAACCACTACCGTTTCCATGTTGGTCTGTTTCAATCGATTTACTTCGATGACTTCGATGGCTCAACCGACAACGGATGGTCTCACACTCAAATCGCCACTCAAGATGATTGGCAACGAGGCGCACCGCAGGGCAATGCCGGTGATCCGAGCAGCGCCTATTCTGGATCTAGTGTGTGGGCGAATGATCTTGGCGCTTCTGGATGGAACGGCGAATACGCCACCAATGTCGAAAACCGTTTGACCTCACCGGTCATCGATTGTTCAGGCAAAAGCGGTGTTACTTTAACATTCGCACGCTGGCTGACTGTTGAAGAACATCAGTACGATCAAGCGGAAATCCGCGTTAATGGCAATTTGGTTTGGAACAATCCTTCAAGCAATTTACTAGATAATAGTTGGTCCATTCAAGACATTGATATTTCTGCTTATGCCGACAACAATGCGGCAGTGCAAGTTGAGTTCAGAATGAAATCTGATGGTGGCGTTGAATTTGGCGGCTGGAATATCGACGACTTTGAACTTTACACTTTGGGTGGCGCAGGTGGTAGCAGTGACGCACTCGTGCTCAGTGGTTCAACCGTTGGGCAACGTGGCCAGTCAGTGAGTTATTCACTTTCTAACATGCAACCCAATGCGACCTTCGGATTACTCGTCAGTCTAAGCAATAGTGGTACAAACATTTTCGGCCACAGCTTCGATATTGGCGCGCCTTACACGATAGTGCATACGGGTACCGCGAACGGCAGCGGTGTGGGTACCATTAACTTTAGAATTCCGATGGCGGTTGCAGTAAACACTATCGCCTATGTTGAAGGTGGCGCTAGGAACGGCGCGAACATTGACGACTCGAACTTACTGACGCTACTTATTCTGTAGCAGCTGTAGCAGCAGTAACCATTGCGGCTAACTCACCGCGGGCATGCAGCTCTTGGATGATGTCGCCACCGCCAACAAATTCGCCACCGATGAAAATCTGTGGCGTAGTTGGCCAGTCGGTAATCGATACTAATGTTGGCTTGATATCTTGATGTTCGAAAATGTCGACAACCTCAAAGTCGCAGCCAATTTCGTTGAACACATCAACGACTGCTTTAGAGAAACCGCAGCGCGGAAACATTTTGTTACCTTTGGCAAAAACCAAAACGGTGTTGTCGACGATCGATTGCTCGAGTTGTTGTTTGAGATCAGTCATTTTCAGAGAAGGTGCTTATTTGGACAGCGTGGATTTCGTTGGTGCCGTCAGTCATATACGGACGCACGGCTTCCAACACTTTTTTGTGTTGTTGAATCAAGGACAGCTCGGCAAAGCCTGGCCAGACCACTTTTACCCCCCAATGATCGGCGGTGCCGGTGAGGTCGGTTACGGTGCAACTCGCGCCATCGATGGCGTCGGTAATTATTTTGGCAATGTCTTGATTTTCCATTAGAAGAACCTATTATATCTGCACCATGGTCAAAATAGAAATTTACAGTAAAGACGTCTGCCCGTACTGCACCCTTGCCAAGCGCTTGCTTGAATCAAAAGGTCAAACTTACGAAGAAATTAATCTTTCGACATTCCCTGAGCGCACCGACGAAATGCTTGAACGTTGCGGCGGACGCATGACGGTGCCTGAAATCCTGATTGACGACAAGCTGATTGGTGGTTTCGACGACTTGGCTGAGTTAAACAAGTCGGGCGAATTAGATACATTACTGGGGCTATAATCAGCCGCCAAGTAAGAAATGCACGATATCACTTTCGCGCATTTGGTAATCACGCCCTTCCGTGCGCAACTTACCCGCCGCCTTAATCGCCTGCTCTGATTGATGCTCGACTAAATCATCTACCGAGTAAACCTCGGCGCGAATAAATTGTTTTTCGAAATCAGTATGGATGACACCGGCAGCTACCGGCGCTGAGTCGCCTTGATGGATTGTCCAGGCGCGCACTTCTTTCTCACCAGCGGTAAAGTAAGTTTGCAGACCTAGTAATTTATATACCGATTGAATCAACGGCCCTAAACCGAGTTCTTTCACCCCGAGATCATCCATGAACATTTCACGATCTTCTTCATCAAGGTTGCGTAACTCTAATTCGAGATCGCCGCAAATCGGGATCCATTGACAGTTATGTTCGGCAGCGTACTTAGCGACCACCTGACACCATTCGTTTTCGCCAGCAAGATCGTCATCGGCGACGTTCGCTACGTAAAGCATTGGCTTAATCGTCATTAAGAACATCGGCTTGAGGTGCGCGAGTTCTTCGTCTTTCCAGTCGGCAGAACGCAATTGCTGGCCATCGGCGAGTACCGCTTGCGCCTTTACGAAAGTTGCATGTTGGGCAGCGACTTCTTTATCACCAAGACGTATTTTCTTAGCGATGCGGTCGATGTTACGTTCGACCGTCGCCAAGTCGGCGAGCGCGAGTTCCATTTCGATAATTTCGATGTCGCTTAAGGGATCAATCGCTTCGTCGCGTAAAACTTTATCACCACCGAAACAACGCACCACTTGCATCACTGCATCGCACTCTTTAATGTTTGACAAAAACTTGTTGCCCATGCCCTCGCCTTCGCTAGCTCCTTTCACTAAACCGGCAATGTCGACGATTTTAACTACTGCCGGGATTACCTTTTGCGTATTGATGCGCGAATGGATTTCGTACAAACGCTGGTCAGGCACCTCAACGATCGCAGTATTGGGATCGATGGTACAAAACGGGAAGTTACCTACTTCGGCCTTGGCTTCACTCAAGGCGCTGAAGATGGTAGATTTGCCTACATTCGGTAAGCCAACAATGCCACAGGAGACGCTCATAGGGGGCAAATTGTAGCGTCGCCGTCGAAAAAAACTAGAACAACGGCACGCCGTCCATAATATCGGGCTGAGCGAGACCCATCGTTTTCAGCAACGTCGGTGCGACATCGGCGAGTACGCCATTACGCATTTCAACACCACTGAACTTGTCGCTGATGAGCAGCAACGGCACCGGGTTTATCGTATGCGCAGTGTGGACATCACCCGTATTCGGATCACGCATTTGCTCGGCGTTTCCGTGGTCAGCAGTGATGGCGATGGTGCCGCCAAGTTCGAGCGCCTTATCGACTATTTGCTTAAGGCAGGCATCTACCGCGCGCACTGCAGCTTCGGCCGCAGGAATTAATCCGGTGTGCCCCACCATGTCGGAGTTAGCGAAGTTGATGACGTAAAGCGCGTGTTCACCAGCATCGAGTTTATTCAACACCGCAGCGGTTATTTCATAGGCCGACATCTCGGGCTTTAAATCGTAAGTCGCCACTTTCGGCGACGGTACCAAATGACGGTCTTCTCCAGCAAATTCATCTTCGCGTCCGCCGTTGAAAAAGAAACTGACATGCGCATATTTTTCAGTCTCGGCGCATCGAAATTGGCGCAGGCCGGCGTCGGCAATCACCTCGCCGAAGGTAGCGTTTATCTCTAGCGGTGGATAAGCCACAGGGCAATCAAAACTCTCGCGGTATTGCGTCATAGTGGTGTACTTTACACACGGACGGCGACGGCGTGTAATCGCAGTAAAATCTTCTGCGCTTAAAAAAGCATCTGATATCTGGCGCACGCGATCGGCTCTGACATTA
>JAPYTC010000168.1 GCA_029941685.1 Planctomycetota bacterium
TGGAACCCGCGACCGTTGCAAGTCCATTGAACCAACGCGATGGCACCGCCGGCACTCGCCTTGCTTGTCTCGACTTCAAGAACAAAATTGTGTTGGTACTTGGTCGTGCAGATTACTGTGGTGTAGTTAAAAAATCGATTTTCACTGTAATGAATTATCTACTCCCAGAAATGGGCGATATGGGCATGCACTGTTCTGCAAATGTCGGTCCTGATGGCGACGGCGCGATCCTATTCGGCCTCTCTGGCACAGGCAAAACCACGCTTTCAGCCGATGCCAAGCGCGAGCTAATCGGCGACGATGAGCACGCCTGGACAGGCATTGGCATATCCAATCTCGAAGGTGGTTGTTACGCCAAGTTGATTGATCTCAACAAAGAAGACGAGCCAGTGATTGCAGCTGCTATGTCCATGCCGGGCACCATTATTGAAAACGTGCCGCCATTGCCTGGTAAAGAAATGAGCGATTGTGATCCGCAAGAACTCGACTTGGCCGACAAATCGGTGACCGAAAACACACGCTTCTCTTACCCACTCGAGGCAAATCCAAATGTTGCCGAAGGTGCTAAAGGTCCGCACCCGCAAACTATTGTGTTGCTCACTGCCGATGCCTTTGGTGTGTTGCCTCCGGTTTCAATTCTATCACCGAAAGAAGTGATGTATCACTTCGTGTCTGGCTTCACTGCGAAGCTGGCAGGCACCGAGGTGGGCATCACTGAACCTATAGCGGCATTTAGTGCCTGTTACGGTGCGCCGTTTATGTCACAGCACCCAAGTGTTTATGCACGTTTGCTCGCCGAAAAAATGCAGCAGCATAAAACTCGCTGCATCTTACTGAACACTGGTTGGGGCGGCGGCCCTTATGGTGTCGGCAAGCGCATCAGCATTGGTCACACTCGTGCACTGCTCGACGCTGCGCTTTACGGTAAGCTCGATAATGTGCCTACCGAGAACCATGAAATCTTGGGATTAACCATGCCCACAGAGTGCCCTGGCGTGCCAAGCGAAATTCTAAACCCACGTAATACATGGCAAGACAAAAATGCCTACGACTTAGCGGCGAATAAGCTCGTTAAGATGTTCCAAGACAATTACGAGAAAAAGAATTTTGCCGAACTAGGTATCGAAGCCGTAATGTAATAATTGTGATCAAAACAACAACATCACTGAGATTTCTTTGCCTTATAGCGTGCGCAAAGGTATTCACTAGTTGCGCAACGCCACCGGTTGAAGAAATGACAACCGAAGAACATGGTATCGCTGGATTTAACGCTAGTGATGTCATCATTCCTTTGTGAGTCGGCTGACCTGGAGAAGGTGCCCCCGTGCGGGGTGCAGGAGATATCCAAGCCCAGCCTAATATTTTTACTACGCGCTGGGTAATGGACAACAATTCGCCACGCGCGGCCCTCGCGTTTTCGTTGACGCGCCAAATACTACCTACCTTAAACGTCGGCATAGAATTCATGCCCGCCTCCGACCGCTATGCCCCAATTGCTCATTGGCGCTTCCTCGAGGCAAAAGGATGGCAACCGGCAATCGCAATCAGCACTAGCACGGCGTGGCCGTCCTCGAAGGTGAGTGGCAACGCACATTCGTTAACTATGGCAAACAGTGTCGGTGGTGGATTTAGCGCCTACGTGGCCGCTAGTTACGCGCCTGATAGCGATCTATGGTACATGCCTGCCGGACTCAACTACCGCATCAATGAAGATTGGTCGAGCCGCATGATGTGGGACGGAAACAACTTGCACCCGATTATCACCTACAACTCCGGTAACATACGCACGAGCTTTATCCTGCTCGATGGCAAGTCACCTACGCTATCGCTGTCGTTTAGTTTCTAGACCAACTACGACACGACTTCTGCAAGTGAGTGAGTAAGCTGACCGCTGCTAAGCACCTTAGATGTACAAAGTAACGCCACTTGCATAATTTGGGTATCTCAAAGAAAAAGGTTCTCCTCCCGTTAGGGAAGGAGAACCTGAGACTATCTCAGCGAAATTACATGACTGTTGGCGCTAAAGAGTTAGTAAGTACGCCAGCATTTAAGCCTTGAGTGTAAAGAGTAACACCCGTAGCATTGCCTGGAACAGTTAGTGTAATACTAGCGACACCCATAGCATCTGCAGTAAGGTTAGGGAATCGACTGATAGGTGGGGTCATGTCAACAATACCGAATGCAGTGTTGATTGGACCAGCACCACTCAAAGAGTAACCAAGGATTACCGGTGTTGAAGGAGCTGCACCCGTAACAGTGAATGTCACAGGACCGCCTGCAACCATTGGTGTTATAGAGTAAACCAAACCACCTGTACCACCACCTGACTGATCGTCAAGCACAACATTGTCAACCCAAATTTCATGAGCCCAATCACCCGAGAAGTGAATAGCAAGCATCATGCCGGTATGTCCAGCATGTGCTGAAATATCGATATCGCGTGTAAGCACTATACCCTGGTCTGCAACATCAACGTCGTCAGTCCATAAAACCATCCAAGTGGCTCCACCGTCGTGGGATGCTTCAAGAGTAGTAACACCATTGCCGTATGAAGGGTTTGAGTGGGCCATGTATGCCACCCAGTTAGTGGTAATGTCCATGTGAAAATACACTTCGGTCATACCCGTTAAGTCAAACATTGGAGTGACAAGCAGATTTTCAGCTTGACCATCTGCAGAACCGCCATCGCCGTGCCATGCTTGACCGAAACCGTCGGTGTTCCATGGCTCGCTAAATGTCGTCGAGCCGTTAAGGTTTTGTGTAGTCCAACCAGCTGGTGGCACAATGTTGAGGTCAAAGTCTTCGGTTAAGACTGTTGTTTGAGCGCTTAATGCACCCACACAGCATGCAGCTGCGATTAAAGAGAGTAAAGATTTCATGAGGATGTAATCGGGGAAAAGAAAGGGTCTATAGTAGACGTTGTTCTTAACTATAGACTAGATATTGCATTGCTACCCCAAAAACACAAAAAAGTTCTCCCCCCGTTTCGGGAGGGAGAACCTATGACTATCTCAGACTAATTACAGAACTGTTTCTGCTAGCGAGTTAGTAAGAACGCCATTATTTAGCGCCTGTGTGTAAAGCGTAACACCAGAAGCGTTAGCCGGCACAGTTAATGTAAGTGATGCATCACCGTTTGCGTCTGCCGTAAGATTAGGAAGTCGACTAATTGGTGGAGTCATATCAACGGTACCGTATACGGTAGTGATAGGGCCTGCACCTAGAAGTGAGTAACCAATGATACAAGTTGAGTTAGCATCCGCTCCTGTAATACTGAATGTTACTGGTGAACCTGCAGTCATCGGAGTAATAGCGTAAGCTAATCCAGCCACGCCTGAGTCTTCGTTAACTACAACATTATCAATTGTTGTACTGTGAGCGTAATCACCCACGTAGTGGAATCCTACCATTACACTGGCTTGACCAGCATATGCAGAAATGTCTACAGTGTCTCCGAGATTGTTCAGGCCAAGATCAGACCAAACCATGGTCCAAGTAGCACCACCATCTGTTGATACGTCAACACTTTGAGAGTCAAGGTAACTAACCCAACCCATGTAAGTATCGAAGTGAACATAAGCTTCAGTTACGCCACTTAAGTCCATTGCAGGTGTTGCAAGTGTGTCGTCACACATGCCTACACCAGACTCGTCAGCGTGGTAAGCCTTGCCAGCGGATGCAACCCAACCAGCTGATATAGATCCGTTATGGTTTTGAGTTATCCAGCCAGCCGGAGGCACTACGCCAGCGTTGAAGTCTTCTTCCAAGATTGAAGGAGGACCGCCGCCGCCACTGCCGTCATCATCGTCAACTACAACATTATCAATTGTTGTACTGTGAGCGTAATCACCCACGTAGTGGAAT
>JAPYTC010000169.1 GCA_029941685.1 Planctomycetota bacterium
GAGTTTGTCTGGGTCGTTCCGCGTAGTTCTCTTTTTCCAGAAGCTACACCAAATGGTTTTCTCGCTCTCGAAGCTAATCAGCTCGAGCAGCGTTTCCTTGGCCCTGCACGTGATGAAGGTTTCTTCATCGAACGCAGGTATGCCGAAACGCACCCTGAATTCAAGCAACCAATCCCCTACGTTGCAATCTGCCAAGACGACAATGTTTTGTGTTTGACTCGTTTGTCAACTCAAGGCGAAAAACGTCTACACGGCAAGAAAAGCATTGGTATTGGTGGCCACATCAATCCATGTGATCAAAGTGATGGCGATATTTTTGCAAATGCTTGCCAACGCGAACTACACGAAGAACTCATCCTTCCTAGTGATACAACTCTTCCCCTCATCCCAGTAGGCATTATCAACGACGACACATCTACTGTCGGCGCAGTCCATCTTGGTCTGGTATATAGCCTCGATGCTTCACAGCTAAATGTTTCCATCCGAGAAACTGATGCTATGGCTGGCGAGTTTCAAACGCTGTCCGATTTACGTTCCCTCGCGACACAGCCCGAGTCTCCATTCGAGACTTGGTCATCTTTTCTGTTAACGTCTGGTGTTCTCGAACTCCAAACTTCGTAAGAGTCTGCATAAAAAAAACTCCCTATGGTTAAACCCGTAAACTGCACCGACTTGCCAACTCGCGACAAACTAGTTGAGCGAATTAAATCAGGTACTACCCTTCCTCAGGTACGTCTGATATTCAAAGACGGTCGCCGCGAGCTCGGCGCCATCACTTTTTTTGAGCGCCAAGAAAAAGGACGCCTCATTGACGTCGACCGCGAATTCGCGACTGATTTCACTCTTTCTGAACTAGAAACAATCGAATACTAATATGGTCCAACGCGTCCCTGAAGCCAATCTCCCTAAAGAGGGCACGATTCTTGCAAAACTTGTCGCTGCTTCAAAGCATCACAAAGTCATCCTTTTTTTTGTCGATGGCCGAGCCCTCACTGGCGGATTACTCGTTAATCCAATTCAGCGGACCGGCCTCCTGTACAGCCTCGAAGAAGAAAGCCGTGTCGACTGGATTCTAAGCGATATCTCTGATGTCGAAGTTCTAGGCTAATAAAGGCATACACTGCCTTCGCGCGCCCAAGCATATAGCTTCATGCCTACTGCTTTGGCGCTTTCTATTGCAAGACTGGTTGGCATGCCCACCGCACAAATGGCGCCAATATTAGCACGCGCAGCTTTCTGCACCATATCAAAAGAGACCCTGCCGCTAAGAAGCATTACGTAGGGCTGGGCAATGGGGTAATTGTCGGCAAGCAACTGTTTACCAAACACTTTATCCGCTGCATTGTGCCGGCCTACATCTTCAGCGAGATCAACGATCAGCTTACTCTTTAGGTCAAACAGCGCAACACCATGAGTGCCTGCAGTAGCACTAAACAGCTGCTGACGACTACGCATTTCGTTCAATGCGTTCAATAAAATCTCGATGTCTAAATCTTCGAGTTGCGCGACTTTATTTGAGCTTAATTCGCGCTGCAACTCTTCGACTGAGCGCGAACCACAAACCCCGCACGAAGAGCTAACCACTAAATTACGCGATTGATTGAGCGAGAAATCGACGCCGTCGGCAAGTGCAATATTAACTGTGTTGTCGGCATCGCATTCTTTGAATGCAGCAATCTCATCGACACCATCAATAACAGATTCGGAAGCTAGAAACCCAGCGGCCAAATCATGTTCGCGACCTGGACTTCTCATCAAAGTAGCAAAATGCGCACCATTAATTTTTATCGCTAACGGTTCTTCAATGGCAACTTCATCAGTACACGGCTGCGGATCACATCCTGGTACCATCTTAATCTTCGGTGTGGGCTTACTAGACATGTTAATAGTGTAAAAAAAAACCGACTGCGCAGAACGCAGTCGGTTGATTAAGTTTTCAACCTAACGCAAGAAAGTTGCGTAATCAGCTTCGTCAAAACCTAGAATAGCCTTTTCGTTGCGTGCCAATAGTGGACGACGAATCATATCTGGGTTTGAGCGAAGTAGGTCTACGACCTCTTTCTTAGTGTTAAAGGTAGCTTCGGCAATGCCGTGCTCTTTGTAGCCCTTGGACTTGGTATTGAATGCTGACTTAGGGTCATTTGCGTCAACTGCCTTTTCAAGCAATTTCTTTGCAGGTGGGCTTGCTAAGATATCGAGTTCTTCGAAGTCGATTTTCTTCTTTTTAAGGTACTTAGCAGCTTTCTGACAAACCTTACAGCTTGGCTTAATGTAGAGTTTAACCATGGGTTATTTCTTGTTATGAGACCAAAAAGCACGAAAAGTGCCTTTTACGGTCGCTTATTGTACTCGAAAAATTATATTTACGCAAGAGCTGTGTTTTCCTAGGCGCTATCGTCTTGGGTGATGCTAGGCAAGAACTCTTGGAGCAATTTCACTAGGTCGGCGGCGTAAACTGAGCGCATTACAAGGTTTATACCTAGTGCTTCGGCGCTCACAGCAAGGTCCTCGCGGTCAAAGGCGGCATATGCCACGTAGGGTATGTCTGCCAATTCTGGGGTTGCGCGAATCGCAGCAACCACTGACAGCCCACTGAAAGCCTCATCTTCGAGGTCGACAACAATGCCAATAGGCTTAGCAGCCACCAACTCGTCTAAGAGTGTGTCAGTGTACTCAAACGCTATTGGAGTTACCGCCAATGCATTACAAGCGTCGGATGTGCGTTTACGGAAAAAGTCTTCTCCGATTAAAATCGCCACATTCGGCTGGGTGTTTTCGATTGAATCGTCAGTCATCTGAACAATTTGTTTACTGTGCTTACAATCGGCTATCATATAGGCCGACTAGCCTCCTTTCTCCTAATAATTTTGACTTCTCACGAAAACCTACCTCCTGTCCAGCATTTCATTAACGGAAACTGGGCGTCATCATCCTCTAATGGCCTAATAGACTGTGTAAACCCTGCTACTGAAGAGGTTTTCGCGCAAATCCCTGCGGGCAACGAAAATGATGTTCATTCTGCCGTTTCGGCAGCAAAATCTGCGTTTGCCAACCCAAAATGGACCAATATGGTCCCAGCCAAGCGCGCAAAGATTTTGTGGCGCTTCGCCGAGCTGATCGATGAAAATCGTGCCAAATTGGCAGAATGCGAGATTTTGGACGCCGGGAAAACCCCTTTTGATGCCGGTAAGATAGAAATCCCTATTGTGGCAGAGATCTTCCGCTACTACGCCGGTTGGGTCACCAAAATAACGGGTGAGGTGATTGATTTGCCCGGCAACAATATGGGACTGAGCATGCGCATGCCGGTTGGTGTGTGCGCTTTCATCACACCCTGGAATTTCCCGATTCTAATGGCTGCCTGGAAGATTGCGCCCGCTCTTGCGACGGGCAATACGATTGTGCTTAAGCCAAGTGAATTTACTTCACACAGCTCTTTGTGGTTGGCGCAACTCGGCAGCGAAGCCGGTCTTCCTGATGGCGTGCTTAACGTAATCACTGGCACCGGACCTGAAGTTGGCATGAAGTTGGTGCAACATCCCGATGTCGACAAAGTGTCATTCACTGGCAGCTCTCGGGTTGGCAAATTGATTCAACATGAATGCGCCGACAGCCTCAAACGCGTCACTCTCGAACTGGGTGGCAAATCACCCAACGTCGTTTTCGCCGACGCTGACCTTAAAGCCGCGGTACGCGGTGCAGCTTCGGGCATCTTTTATAACAAAGGTGAAGTTTGTGCAGCGGGATCACGAGTGTTGGTACAGCGCGAAATTTACGACGAGTTTGTTGAAGGCTTGGCAAAAATGGCAGGTAAAACTACGGTCGGGCCTCCAACTGCTGATGGCACACGCATGGGC
>JAPYTC010000170.1 GCA_029941685.1 Planctomycetota bacterium
GAGGTAGAGTTGGCTAGTCGAAATTCGGTTTCAGCGGACACCACGTAATTAATAAACTGTTTCGCCAAATCATTTTGCTCAGCGCCTTTAATCAGGCAGATGCTGTTAGGTATTAGCATGGCACCACTTTGTTCGACCCCTTGATCAAGATAATGAATGGCGACATCGTAACCGTTAGCCACGGCTTTGGCGGCATCATCGGTGTCAGTGAAACACCACTGGTAATCACCGGCACATACCCGACGCATAGCATCAGCGTTGCCGGCGGCGAAATTTAGTCCGGCATTTTCGACATCATCGAACCACTGTACTACTTCGGCGGTTGAGCTGCGCTGAATAATGTAAGCGAAGTTCGACAAAGTAGTGCCAGTCAGCGGTTGCGCCATGACACCGGTCTCGGCGATATCGGGGGTGAGGAAATCGTTTAGATGTCGTGGGTAATTGACTTCAATGTCGTTGCGATACATGATTACTCGCGCGCGGGCAGCGAAGCCAGTGTAATGACCGTCGTCGTCCGTAAAAATAGCGGGAATCCCCTCTGCTGACGGTGGCGAGTAAGGTGCAGTAAGCCCAAGGTTTTTGAGACGAATAGTGTGCGCCATTTCGTTGTTCCAGAATACATCTGCTTGAGGGCTGCTGGCTTCAGCGATGATTCGCGACACCAAACCAACTGTTTTGTTGCGCTCAACATCGAACTGCACATTAATTTCGACATCGTGTTCTTTTTCGAAGTCACGAATGATTTGCTCGCTTAAATCTTGGTCGAGCGAGCAGTAGACGACTAATTCAGCTGGCTTCGAACATGCGCCAAGAAGTAACAAAGCGAGGGTAATGTGAAATTTGGACATTGTGGTAGTAGTGCAACTAGTGTGCCAAGTATAAAGCTACCTTTGAGGGGATTGATGTTCCATATGTGGAACGCCGAAAATTGCGTACGGCGCAAGTAGAATAGGCTTCCCAAAATCATCACCATGACCATTACCTTACCTAAGATTAAATTGGCCGAGCGCATGAGTCGTCTCGGCACTGAAACAGCCTTTGAAGTCCTTGCTCGCGCTAAAGCTCTCGAGGCTCAAGGTGAAAGCATTGTGCACCTCGAAATTGGCGAGCCCGACTTCGATACTCCGAAAAACATTGTCGACGCAGGGATTCAAGCGTTGCGTGATGGCTATACCCACTATGGCCCGGCAAATGGCATGCCCGATGCGCGCGAAGTTGTCGCTGATTATGTGTCACGCACCCGTGGCATCGAATGTGGTGCTGATGAAGTGACTATCGTGCCAGGTGGCAAGCCGACAATGTTCTACGCAATGTTGGCCTTAATCGATGCCGGCGACGAAGTTATTTACCCGAATCCGGGCTTCCCGATTTACGAATCAATGATTAATTTCGTTAACGGCAAGGCTGTGCCATGCCCATTGCGTGAAGTAAACGGTTTCGCTCTTGATCCACAAGATTTGATCTCGCGGATCACGCCAAAAACGAAAATGGTCATTCTTAACTCGCCAGCCAACCCAACTGGCGGAGTTACTGAGCGCGCCGAACTAGAAGCCGTAATCAAAGCCTTAAAAGATTACCCTGACATCTGGATTTTATCCGACGAGATTTATTCGCGTATGCTTTACGATAACATTGAGCATGTCAGCCCGATGCAAGATCCAGAAATCCGCGACCGCGTTATTTTGCTTGATGGTTGGTCTAAGACATACGCGATGACTGGTTGGCGCATGGGTTTCGGGGTGATGCGCCCTGATCTAGCCGAATCGTTTACCAAGCTAATGGTTAACTCAAATTCATGTACTGCGTCATTCAGTCAGCGTGCTGGCATGGAGGCACTCGCCGGTGACCAGTCAGGAGTCGATGCGATGCTTGCCGAATTCGATGTGCGGCGTAAGCACATTGTTAAATTGCTAAATGACATCCCGGGTGTTAATTGTCATTTGCCTGTTGGCGCTTTTTACGTATTCCCGAACATCAAAGAGTTCGGCCTGTCGTCAATAGATATGCAGGACCGTATTCTTAGTGAAGCGGGAGTTGCGTGTTTAGCCGGCACATCTTTTGGTGCTGAAGGCGAGGGTTACATCCGATTCTCATACGCAAATTCAATCGAAAAAATTGAAGAGGGCGTCGGGCGCGTTCGCCGTTTCCTTGAAACACTCTAATGTCCAATTACTCAGATTTTCGCTCTGACACAGTTACCAAGCCAACGGCGCGTATGTACGAAGCCATGCAAAAAGCGCGGCTTGGCGACGACGCTCATGGCGATGATCCGACCACTCAAGAGCTCGAGCGACACTTCCAACATTTGTTTGAGAAAGAGGCGGCGCTGTTCTTCCCAAGTGGCACCATGGCCAATCAAGCAGCGGTGGCTGCACATACTGTCCCAGGCGAAGAAATTATTGTCGACGAAAGTTCGCACTTGTTCCAATTCGAGGGCGGAGGCTTGTCGCGTATCGCCGGCGTCCAAACTCGTACGATTAACTCCGACAATGGGCAATTTGATTTTGGACGGATCGCGCATGCAGTGCGTGCTGTTAGTGTGCACATGCCGCGAACTGGATTGATTTGCACCGAGCAGTCGCACTTGTTTAGCGGCGGTACGATTCTACCTATTGATTACTTGCAAGAGTTACATGCTTTTGCGCTTAACCGTTCGATACCTATTCACCTCGATGGTGCGCGTTTGTTTAATGTGCAGGTCGAAACCGAATTGGCTTTTGCCGAATATGGCGCGGTCTGTGACTCTTTGATGATTTCACTCTCTAAGGGGCTGAGTTGTCCAATTGGGTCGGTGTTGCTTGGTGATGGTGCTTTCATTGAACGTGCACGGCGTGTGCGCAAATGGATGGGCGGTAGTTTGCACCAAGCTGGTGTGGTTGCGGCCTGTGGTCTTGTTGCGCTCGATGAAATGCCTGCACGGCTTGCTACAGATAATGCCTTGTGTCGTCAGTTGGGCGGCATGGTGCTTGGCTTGCAGGGTGCACGTATGGCTCAAGAAACTATCGATACCAACATTCTGTTTCTAGAAATAACTCAACCCGATCTCGACGCCCCAATGGTCGAGGCAGCTCTTGCCGACCACGGTGTACTTGCTCTTGCTCTTGGTGATCGCTTGTTGCGTTTTGTAACGCACCGCCACCTTAGCCACAGCGATGTCGAGCACGCCGGCTCTGCTCTCAATCAAATTCTTAACGCTTAGTTACCCAAAAATGTCCGTCTTTAAAGCTTACGATATCAGAGGAACATACCCTGATCAAATCGATTCTACTCTTGCGCGTCGTATCGGTCGCGCTTTCGCTGATTTCATGGGTAATGGTCCATTGGTGGTAGGGCGCGACATGCGCACCATGGCGCCTGAAATTCACAACGAAGTAATCGAGGGTATCCTTGATGGTGGTATCGACGTCATTGACATTGGCTTGTCATCAACCCCGCAGTGTTATTTCGCTATCGGTCATCTTAAATCTTTTGGTGGCATGAACGTAACGGCTAGCCACAACGGTAAGGAATATATTGGTTTTAAATTGTGCTCTTCAGAGGCAAAACCGATTTCTGAAGATAACGGTCTTAAAGCAATAGAGCGAATGGCTACAACTGGCGAGATGCCACAACCTTTAGCCGAACGCGGTTCACGTACCCATGTCGACACGCTTAGCGATTATGCGAAACACGTTGCACAGTGGGCAGATTTGGCGCGCGACGTCAACATCGTTTCTGATGCCGCTAACGGTATGGCAGCACATAGCTTTCCTGCTGTCTTAGACGTTGTCCCGCAGATAAAACATCAGGGCTTGTACTACGAGCTAGAC
>JAPYTC010000171.1 GCA_029941685.1 Planctomycetota bacterium
ATGCACTACAGCATCGGAGAAATTCATGTCTTCGTTTCTGTACTTAGAAGAATTATGAATCACTCGTCCGGGTAAACGATAAACGCCATTTTTATTACTAAACATTTGCTGCGGCCCAATCGATTTATTCTCTAACGCCCATGCAGCGACCAATGGCTTCATTGTTGAACCTGGACTAATGCGCCACTTGCCAGGAAAAGTCCAACCGATGTAATCTTTTTGACCAGTTTCTTCGTCAACGACAAAATCCATGCTGTCAAGTGGATTGTTTAAGTCAAAATCGGGAAGACCTTGTGCACTAAGAATATCGCCCGTGTTAACATCGACAACTACCGCGACGCAATGCATGGGGTCATGTTTTTGCATGATGTCTACAAGTTGCTCACGCACATAGCTAGACACATCTAAATCAAGAGTAGTACGAATTGAGGCACCAGGTTGCGAGTCGATTTTCCCTAGTGCAGGGTTCGTACCATGACCGCGGCCTACAGAGAGCGCCGAACTTCGACCATCAATGCCGGCAAGCTGTTTTTCCAAACCTGCTTCGAGACCTGAATCTCCAAGACGTTGATTACTTTCCTCACCGCCGTCCTTCAACAGCCCCACCAAGTGGCTCGAAACAGCACCATTCGGGTAAATACGCTCAAAGACCTGAACAAGATTTAGACCGCAATAACGCACCGCCTGCAATGCTTTAGAAATTCTTTCGCGGTCAAACGGTGAGATGTTCGACAGCAACAATTGTGACGCGGAGTCATTTACCATTAGCGCTTGATACAACTCATCCACGCTTAAACCGGTAGCAATAGCAACATCAGACAAACGCGTACGAATCTGCTCTTCTGTCCACACTCCATTACGATAGTTGCTCAATACCGAACGGTCGACTGGCAAAAAGTTCACAACCAAATCCCATGTGCCACGATCTTCTGCCAACACCAAGCCATGTCGGTCCAAAATCTGCCCACGTTCGGCCGGTATCACGCGGTCACGCTGTACCTTACTCAAACTTGTCCCTTCAATGCCTTCTCCGACCAAGACGGAAAAGTTATAAAGGCTGAGTGAGTAAACCAATGCCAATACACTGAATGGCCATATCGGTTTAAACGCTACGGCTTGTTTGCTCACGAGCGATTATTGTCTAGCTCAGCATTACGCTGCTCATCAAGCAAACGTTGCATATTTGTAGGTGCCGTAATTTGATTAAACAAACTGCCGTTAAAATCGATACGTTGCTCGCAACGCTCGGCACACCGGCGGCTCACTTCAATGCGACCACGCGATGCCATGGCCTCGTTCTCGAGTCCAAGGCCAATCAGCATTTCAGCAATGATGACCGCTATCAAAATGAATGATGTTTCGCTCAAAACTAATTGGACTCCTGAGACAAAACTCGTAAACGCGCGCTGCGTGAACGAATATTAGAATTCACTTCGTCAAGGCTAGGCTTAATGCCTTTCTTATACAAATTGACGAAATCTGCACTTCGCGCTTCGTTGCGGAATGAATTCTTTACCAACCGGTCCTCTAAAGAATGAAAACTAATCACTGCCAAGCGGCCATTTTCGGCTAACAAGCGCGGTGCGCATTCAAGCAACATCGACGCCTCATCCAATTCGCGATTAACCGCAATACGGAACGCTTGAAAGGTGCGCGTTGCTGGATGACGTCCACCGGCACCACCACGGCTAATCGTGCGGTCAACTAGATCAGCTAACTGAGTGGTCCGCAGCAACTGCCCGAAACGGCGTTGCTTAACAATTGCATGAGCAATTTTGCGGGCGAAACGTTCTTCACCGTACTCGCGCAACCAGTATTCAATTTCATCTTCACTGGCCTCTGCTAACAATGACGCTGCAGATGTTTTCTGTGTCGAAGAATCCATGCGCATGTCTAATGGACCGTCTTGCATGAATGAAAAGCCCCGTTCGCGATCTTCAATTTGATCTGAAGAAACACCAAGGTCAGCGAGTATGCCATTGACTTTGCCATTGGTATGCTCACGCACCACAGATTCTATGGATGAAAATGGAGCGTGCACATAGATCACACGGTCGCTGTACTTCGCCAAACGCTTCTTTGCACGCGAAATGGCCTGTGCATCACGATCAATACCAATCACTATGTTGTCAGGGTGGGCCTCGAGAATCTTTTCAGTATGCCCGCCGCCGCCAAGAGTTGCATCGACAAAAATTCCGCCAAGCTCTGCGCGCAGGGCTTGAACCGATTCGTTTAACAGTACGGGGTGATGGCGTGTAGACATGAGTTCACTAAAGTTATTGCTGTATTGACGGCATAAAAGAATCACGAGTCGTTCTCCGTTGGTTGGTAATCAGGGCTGGTCATATCGCCAGTCGCTGAGTTGAAGTAATCATCTGCATCAACAAGACCGCCCTCATATTTAGCACGGTCCCATATTTCAAAATAGCTAAGCGCGCCAACAATCATCGCTTCGCCGCTCAGACTAATACGCAAGCGCAATTCTTCCGGCAACAACACACGACCTTGGGCATCGACTTTCAACTTACGCGAATTGGCACCGAGTGAACGACGCAATTTCTTAGCACGCAAGGCATTCTTTTCATTACGCAAATTAGCCTCAATGTATTTAGCGAACTCGCGGGCTGTATAAATCTCGAGGCAGCCATCAATTGAATTAATAACACATTCAAAGGATTCGCGCTCGTAAGAGTCCTCTATAGCATCCATAAATCCACGCGGAACAAACACACGACCTTTTTGATCGATTTTGTGTGCGAATTCTCCGTTGAAGTAGGCCATTTATTTATGAAAGGAATGTTGGAGAATGAACACAAACGCTTTCCCCCATATTCATGTTCTTATTCCCCACTCTCCTATCATAATGCACCACTGCAACAATGCAATAAAAAAAACCCAGAAAAATCTAGGTTTTATTTTTACGGGTTAAAGGGGGTTATTCGCCTAAATATTGGCTTCTTTGGTCGGATCGACTAGCTCTGTAAGCTGCTTACTCAACTCGGAGCGCCTCTCATCTGTCATTTCGCGAGATTCAACAGCAAACGTTTTTTTGGTTCGCGTCTTGCGCAACAACATCACCTCTTGCGGTCCCTTCATCTGGACGCGCTCTAATCGTAATTTTCGATGACGTACCAACAGCAACGACAATAGGTAGCTTAAATCTTTGCGGTCGTCGCGCTCATCGGCGAGTAATTTTTCAAGCAACGCGAGCAACATATCAAAATCGAGACGCAAGGCCTGGCGGTTTTCATGCTGTGAAGTACGCCAATAAACGACATCGGTGCTTTCGTCTCGAGCATCGAAGCAAGCGCGACACAAATCAGCGCGCTGCAAATCACCCTCGAACATTCTTAGCATTGAAAACACATCCTCACCGTCAGTGAATGAATGCTCACAATCGCTACATTGCTGATTGCGCTTTGAGTACTGCCAGTCTTTTACCATTTAGTTATCACGCAGATATAACTGCGAACGCAAAAATTGCATTAGGATTCGAGAACGAGCTTGATCGTCATTAAGCGGCTCCCATTCGGCAGCACTCGCATCAAGAGTATCGTTTGATTCTACGTTGCGTTCGGCAATCACACGAGTACGCACCGCGATTTCGCCCTCTCTTTCGAACACGCGGAAAATACCTTTGTAACGCATGCCTTGATTGCGAAACGGTTGCAAACGAACTTGCCAATCAGAAAAAACCGTACCGCGCAAGGCATCGGTTGTACCCTTTGGGTATCCAGCTTGAGAAATTGCATGCTCGCACGCCAACAGCAGGTCACGGCGCGGCGGCGCATCTTTGAGCACCAGTTGC